>CAMATR010000257.1 GCA_945861175.1 Chitinophaga pinensis
CAATGATTCCATGTGTTGTCGATTTCTGAAACAGTCATGGCCTTATTGATCCGGTCATAACCTGAGCCCATTCCGGCATCAAAATACATGCTGTTGTCGCTCCATGGAAAATGCAGATTGATCACACGGTTATTCAAGGTATCATAAGCTTCAAGAATCGACGTATTTGTTCCTGCTGACCCTGTACCTTTCGCCCAGAACGTAATAGTCATCTCATTTCCAAGATCAAAATCGGAAAGTTCAAGCATGGCATAATTGGTTCCGTCAAATTGCATATTTCCGTTGAGTCCATCGTAACTCGCACTCATAGAAGACGCATCGTTGTCCACCTCAAAACTCAAAGAACCAGTTGAAGGCATCGTGTTTTCAAACGTAAACTCGATGATCAGATTGTCTGTTCCATTCCACGCGAAAGGCTGATAAAAAAGGAACTCATTCACACCCATAACCAATTCCGGGTAAATTCCTCCCACATTTCGTGATGCATTGTATACTTCCGTAAATCCAAATGTATGATAGCTAATGAGATCCGAATCGGTAGTTGACTTGATAGAAATACTTGGAGATAGAACACTTCCCCCTGAGAAACTGGCAATATAAAGTGACAAAGAGTGTACATCGCCCGCAACAATTCCCGCAGCATTCAATTCCGTTGCTGTTAGAAGCATCTGGTATACACCACCGTGACTTGCTGTCTGAAATGGGAAAGGAGAAGCAATGGGAAGTCCGGCTGTCACAACATCCGAATTAACGAGTGTCACATTGCTGCGGTATGATTCAGTTCTAGAATAAGTATCCGCCAGAGTATTCGGTGCTGGGACATAATTCAATGTTGTTGGAGCTGCCCAGTTGGCCAAAAAACGAGACCCATCAACTTTTACAGAATCATATTGTCCTGTATGATCGAACACTCTCGTGTAGGTCAAATAATCCCATTCTCCACAATTATATTGATCCCAAGATGTCAAAGGACTGCACTTTAATTTATAGTACATCAAAACTTTCTCAAACCGCTTGTTATTTAGATCTTGTGGAAAAACAAAGTTGGAGCGACGGGAAGTAATCGAATCGTATGTAAATGTCTGCACCCATGTTGTATCTTGTGCAAACGAAATAAGGCAATGAAACGCCAGTAAAACTGAAAATATTTTTTTACTCATTAAGGTTAAGTTTTTGCCAAATATAAGCACGCTCACCTAAAAATACTGAAGCATTGTATTCTCAAAATCAACGCTTTCTTGAAAAGCTAAAATTATTCTGAAGATCGGAAAACCGGTAGTTGATGAAAACTTTTTTCAAAATAGACACTGTTTCTGTAAATGAACTCCAACTGCTCACGGGCAGATGATTTAAAGTTTGGATTTTGAATTTTCATTGCTTCAAACTTCTCCTTAAGTTTTGGTTCATTGCGCAAAATTTCTGCTGCCTTTTCTTCAAAAACGTATGATGAAAAATGCTCTTTCTGCTGTAAATAGCTATCGAAAAAATTCCACCGAAAATAACTATCCTCTGTTTGTGGAATCAAGGTCGAAAGGATAAATCGTTGGTTTTTTTGATTGGTCGGAATAATGATATCACCAGCCTTAAATTCTTTGAATGAAATGTCATTGCTACTAGTTAACTCATTGTGGTAAAAATGGCCTTCATAGGGTTGCTTGTAACTTTCAAAAGAGGAAAGCTGATCATTTTCAACTTTCAATAAAGTGTCTTTGGCAATAACTGTGTACCAAATATTATTTAAGGTCAACCTATCAATAACTGATTTACATTGACCACCTAGAATAAAAAAATCCGGAATAGAGATTGAATCTTTTGCCACATATTCATTAAAGAATGGAATAAATCGCTGATAAGGTCGGTTTGTATTGTATTTAAGTCTTTGTAAACCAGTAACTTCACTTAACGGGAATTCTTCCTCGAAACCTTTAAAAAGTAGTGAATCTTTCTTTTCAGTTAGCTGATAATTATAAGCATATTTATTTTGTTGCTGCCAATATTCGTGCGACTCGGTTCTCGATTTTTCTATGAGAAGCTTATTCTTACCCGTCCATTGAATTAGTACTTCTAAAAAATCTTTTGTTGCAGCAACTCGATTAGGAAATGATTTCAACATATGTGTTTCGACCGTAAAGGATATCGCATCGAAAAGTGCCGCATAACCCATAGCATAACGCGGTAAATCATTGAATGCATGAATCCCATCTTTTGGTGTTTCCTTTTTGAGTTCAACATAAGGAAACAAATCCCAATTTTTCTTTTTCAGCTGTTTAGTAATTGTTGGCAGTAATTCTTGATAAGTCAGTTTATTGAGTGCCGGTGCCATTCGTTCTTTTGTAGAAGAAATATAAGTCAATGTGTATTGGTAATCTGCTCCGTTTGAGACGTGGGTGTCTACAAAAACATCAGGATCCAATGAATGAAAGATTTTCGCAAATGTTTTGGCATTTTCGGAATCCATTTTAATAAAATCTCTATTCAAATCTAAGTTTTGAGCATTTCCTCTGAAGCCGTATTCCTCTGGACCATTTTGATTCGCTCTACTAAAAGAATTACGGTTCATCATTCCGCCAACATTGTATGCAGGAATAATGGCAATCACGGGAAGACCATTCATTTTCTTCCCCTCTTTTATCCAATTATCTATCCAAATCAGCGATGCATTTATTCCATCTGGTTCACCAGCATGGATGGCATTATTGATTAAAATAGTGGTTTCACGCCGTGCTTTTTGAAAGGTTTTCAACGAATCTTCAGCGCCATTTATAATGCACACATAGATTGGCAAACCATAATCTGATTCACCCATTGCATAAAGTTCAATTTCTTTGTGCTCCCGGTCAATTTTTTGGTAATACTCAATTAATTCGGGATAAGTTGGTGTTGTATTAAGCGACCATTGCGAAAGCAACTGTTGGCAACTTGCCAGTGAGAATATTAAAAATAAGCTTCGAATCATAATGACGAAAATAGGAAATCCCTCACAAAGAAAATAATCTTTAATTTTCTTCATTTTGGCTACCTTTGATCTATGCGTATAGATATACTCTCAGTTGTACCAAGTTTATTAGAAAGTCCTTTTGCCGCATCAATCATGCAGCGCGCAAAGGATAAAGGTCACGTTGAAATATACATTCATAATATCCGAGATTATTCGACTAATAAGCATAAAAATGTAGATGATTACCAATATGGTGGTGGCGCCGGTATGGTAATGTCAATTGAACCCATTGCTGCTTGTATTGAAAAACTTAAAGGCGAGAGAGGTTACGATGAGATCATCTACATGACACCAGATGGGAAGGTGTTGGAACAGTCGGACTGCAACCAACTTTCATTGTGTAAAAACATCATTATTCTTTGTGGTCATTATAAAGGCGTAGACGAGCGCATTAGACAACACTATATTACCAGAGAAATTTCAATAGGATCCTATGTATTATCTGGTGGAGAACTTGCTGCTGCAGTTGTTGTTGATGCTGTTGTTAGGTTAATCCCTGGTGTTTTAAACGATGAAACATCTGCCCTTACTGATAGTTTTCAGGATGGATTGCTTTCACCACCTGTTTATACCCGTCCAGAAGAATATCGAGGATGGCGAGTGCCTGATGTGCTGCTCTCAGGAGACCCTAAAAAAGTAGATGAATGGCGTGAAACGGAAGCGCTGAAACGAACGCAAGAACGCAGACCGGATCTCTTAGGAGAATGAATTGAATAAACGATGACAATTGAACAAAGTATAGAAATCTTGAAATCTGGAGGAACAATCCTCTACCCTGCGGATACTATTTGGGGCTTAGGATGCGATGCCACGAACGACGCTGCCTGTCAGCGAATCTTTGAGTTGAAAAATCGTCCTGTTGAGAAAAGTTTCATTGTTCTCGTCGATGGATTCCCAATGCTTGAAAAATAT
>CAMATR010000258.1 GCA_945861175.1 Chitinophaga pinensis
ATTTATCTTTCTAAAAAGGCCGCTTGATAATGTCGACATAATGAGTTCAGTGTATAGTCCTTTTGTTTTTTCATTATTCTCGTAATGAATTATGTAACCCAAGTTTATAAAATGAAGATTTAGGATATTGTTCAGGTTCTCATTCTCAGCAGCACTTTTAAAATAAGAGTAGGAAATATTTATTCCGTGTTGAATTGTTTTAGGGGATTTAAAAATATAGGATATCGATGTATTTATTCCATGTATTAGCAGTGGTTGTTTTTCCTCCAAGAAAGGACGGCTAAAATTGTAGGTTTGAATAGCATTATCCCATTTATTCGCATTCATATATTTATATGAAAGATCAGCATTAAATTCCTGTGCCGAAGCGATATTAAAGGCAAAAAACAATAGATATACCAATTTCATTTTTTAATATCATTTAAAATATTAATTACTTCTCTATATCCTGTTTCCACCGCTCCATGAACGGTTTGATGGTGACCGTTGATGTTCATTGCCTCACCTGCAAAATATAGTTTTCCGTTTATCGATTGAGCCGCAATTGATCGTGCGTCGCCTATACCAATAGTACTGTATGAATATGCCCCCTTAACAAATGGATTTGTTGTCCAATTTTGCACGTGAGCGGACATGAAAGAAGCGCTTGCTTGTCCATTATATATTGTATCTAATTCCTGAAGTAAGGCATTTGTAATAGACGAATCACTGCCTAATGAAGTTAAATACTCTGCTTGTTCTCCCATTACAAAGGCAAGTAATACAATGTCTTCTTGTGCTTTCCCGATACTTTCATCCGCATAAGCAGCGCATATTTCTCCGCCTATAATATTTTCGTTAAAAAATTTATTACTGAATTTAAGAAATACTTTCATGCCGGCGCCCATGCCGATTTTCGAAAATGCAGTCGTTTTCTCATCTGGTAGTGCGGGGTTAAATTCAATGTCGCCTGATTTAAGAATTGGAATAGGAACAGTGATAATAACCTTGTCGGTATTATACACATTATTACTACTATCTGTTATTTGAATTGTTGATTGTGAATAATCTATTTTACTAACGATGGTATTCAATCTGATTTTGTCTTTCACTTGATCTGCTAGTTGTTTATCAATAAAGCCGAAGAAAGTTTCTTGAAATTTAAAATCATCATCACCAGAACTCCAATTTTCCTCTTCTTTATTATTTCCAAATACAGAGAGCAGAGAGGCGTCAGCACCTTGGTCTCCAGCAATATTTTCGACTATGTATGCATATTCGCTTCCCAAGCCTTTTTGTAAGGCATACTCTTTAAATGAAATATCAGGTAATCCATCTCCTTCAAAGATATCGGTTTCTTGAGGTAATGAATTTACCAATTGGTTATTGAACCAATAGGTTAAACTACTATCATCCAATGTGATTTTAGTTTTAGATTTTGTAATTAAATCGCCCAAGATATTATTTTTTCCGTGCAGCCATTCAGCCCCCAAGTCAATAGGAAAATTTGCAAAACCTTCTAGCTTGCCAAGCCGTCCGCCATAATTTGCGGATGCCTCTAAAATTTCAAAATTGATACCCTTTGATTTTAAAATATATGCAGCGTACAAGCCTGCAGCACCGGCACCAATAATTATGACTTTACCGTCGTAGTTTACGTCTTCAAATAAAATCTCTTTTCGGCAAGCAGAAAGAACTGTTGAAGGAATTAAAAGACCTCCTATGGAAAGTAAAGCAGATTGTTTTATAAAATTTCGTCTGTCCATCTTCAATTTGTTGGTTAATTATTTAAGCAAGGTATTTTATTGATAAAAGAATTTAGTGGTAATTAATATTTTGTTCGCTATGCCTCATAAGATGAGCAGTATCCCATGTAGATGTTTTTTATCTCGAATCAAAAATAAAACAATTCATTCTCTTCTGCTTTAAATTCAATTATTGCAGAATTAGTTGTCCGCTGGAACTGATTTCCATCGGAATGATTATTGTTGGATTCCCCAAGGCGTATATATTTCCTTCCCCGGTAATGGAGTATACAAGTTTTTGTATGCAATTGATTTTACAAGCTCCTTTTGAAGAGTTTTCAATCCTTGCAACATTGCACAAAAGATTAGCAGCATCTACTTGCATCAAAGCGACATTCCATAATTTCAATTCATTAGTGCTGCCGGAAAGGGTTATTTTTCCACCGCAAGGGAAATTGTTCCAGTAATAAAATGAGTTACAACTTACATTTAATGTAGCTTGATTGAGCTTACTCGTCATCACTAATCCAATCTCATTTCCTGTTAAGGTATTCATAGATTGAATATTACATGTTTCATTTGCGTTTATTCGACTCAGGCCATTGGTAGTAATGAAGACTTTGATTTTATTGTTTTTTGGATGCGCCCAATTGCTCTTGTAATTATTTTTTAAGGTCAAATTTCCATTCAATATTTCAAATGTGATGTGGTTTACAATCTTTGCAGCGCCATCTATTTTTATTTGATTGAAAGTGTCTTGTTTTAAAATAACCTCAAACACGCTATTAAAAGTGACAGTGTCGAATTCTGAAAGTTCATGTTGAATAGAAATTTTTTGCAGAGATTTTTCGCAAGATGCATTGAAAAGTAATAAAATAAGAAGGGAAGTAAAATAAAGATTTTTCATTTTGATTTTAAGAAATAATAACCAAAACCTAACTCGGGATAATCCAAAATATGCAAGTACGAGCGCATGGATGCATGCACAAGAAAATGATCATTAAATTTCCATCTTAAAATTACTCGGTTATACATGAAATTGTTGTTCACTCTATCTACGAGACCTAAATAAATTCCTTCTTGTAAGATGAAACTGAATCTATCGTAAACAATCTCTTGCGAGAAATGAAAGCCTGTTCGGAAATCATAAATTGATCGGTAATCAGATTTTCCTGGTGAACTCATTTCGACTTCAGTTGCAGTGTCGTAAGAGAGATCAATTCCTCCACCGATGTGAAATTTCCTTTTCAAATGATACTTGTATTCTCCTGAAATTGAAGAAGTAAAATAAACAGTAGACTGGAGCGCACGCGTATGTTTACCGCCTACAGAGTAAATGAAAGCAAGTTCATTTTTTATTTTGTGTGCGTCCAATTGAATAGTGTGTAAATCCCCAATAGGTAGGGGAGAATAACTGATTCCAGCAAAAGCGGTAAGTAAATTGACACCAAGATTGGGTTCTGCCATGTTTGCATTCGAATAATGTGTAAAAGAAAGACCGCTATTGATTGCTAATACCTTGGATAACATCCATTTCGTTCCTAACTTAAAATTGAAGTGAACGTTGAAGTGTGACCCAACCGAAATGTTTTCATAATTATTTTCTAAATCAAATTTTTTGGTAGCATATCCAATACCTAACCCAAATAGATTCGTAAACAAAAACTTAGGCCGGCGAATAAAGGCAATTTGAGCGTAAGGAAAAAGTCCTAATTCGCTTCCAAAAACTTTGTCATTTCCTAGTGTAGAATAGGAGAGGGCTAGTCCAATTTCTGGATATTTATACAATTGTTCCCAATAGTTTTTTCCTGTTGCGGCTTTAGTTAAACTGACTTCTAATCCCTGCACTGGTTTGTTTACAAGGTAATTAAAATGTTGGTATTCAGGAAGAACAAACCCATGAGTTGCATCAACGCGAAAAGAAAGATTTTTTTTACTTAATTGCTGTCCCAATAGCTTTTGATTCATCAAAAGCAATAGAAGAAATAAAATAATATTGAATCGTTTCAGCATTTTTTATAATTCCAAATTTACTGATTTCAAGTATTCGATTTTCAAAACACAGCATAATGCAATTTACACAAATCAGATTTTCAAAACTCTCATTAGACAGTTGATTCTCTACCAAATAATTTACCTGTAATTAAAACACATCGTTCCATAATATTCAATTTAC
>CAMATR010000259.1 GCA_945861175.1 Chitinophaga pinensis
CTCCAATTTAACACTTGGCTCCATATTGCAAATTACAAGATCAGAGTTTAACACTTGGAATGCTGAAGTAAATTTACCCAAATCTCCGGCTGTTATTTTATCTTGACCAGAAATTGAAATGATTACTGTTTCATTATCAGTCCCTTCGATTTGTTGTTTGAAACGAACTTGTTTCAAATTCAAAATAATCTCCGTTACATCCTCTACTACTCCTTTAATGGTAGTAAATTCATGATCAGCACCTTCAATGCGCACAGACGCAATTGCATACCCCTCTAAAGAGGAAAGCAAAATACGACGAAGTGAATTACCTACGGTAATACCATAACCTGGCTCCAATGGACGGAATTCGAATTGTCCATGATGCTCATCGGATTGGATCATAATTACCTTATCAGGCTTTTGGAAGTCTAGAATAGCCATATTAATGCTTTAAATTTTATTTAGAATACAATTCGACGATTAACTGTTCCTTGATGTTTTCAGGAATCATTTCTCTTGAAGGCACGCTCAAGATTTTACCCAACATATCAGAATTGTTCCAATCTAACCAGTCGTATTTTTTATTTGTTGATGATAATGAAGTGGAGATCGCTTCTAATGACTTAGATTTTTCACGAACACCAACCACATCTCCAATTCTTAATGTATAAGAAGGGATATTAACTACCTCTCCGTTTACAGTAATGTGTTTGTGAGAAACTAACTGACGAGCAGCGCGGCGACTTGGAGCAACACCTAATCGGTACACTGTATTATCCAATCTAGCTTCACAAAGTTGCAGTAAATTTTCACCTGTAATACCTTTCATTCTTGATGCCTTCTCAAATAAGTTCGAGAATTGTTTTTCAAGAATACCATAAGTATACTTCGCTTTTTGTTTTTCACCGAGTTGGATCGCATACTCTGATTGCTTTCCTCCTCTTCTTTTTGAAGGACCATGTTGTCCTGGACCGTAGCTTCTTCTTTCTAACGCTTTATCCGGTCCGAAGATCGGATCCCTAAATCGGCGCGCAATTTTTGATTTTGGACCTGTATATCTTGCCATTTCTATTTATTTAAAAGGAGTAGTCATGAATTAAGGCTTTCCTCCGATGACTTATTTACTCCTTCGATTAATTACTATTATACTCGACGTCTTTTTGGCGGACGACAACCATTGTGTGGTAATGGAGTAACATCAATGATTTCAGTTACTTCGATCCCTGCATTGTGTAAAGAACGGATTGCAGATTCTCTTCCTGCTCCTGGGCCTTTAACATATACTTTTACTCTACGTAATCCGAAGTCATGTGCTTCCTTCGCTGCATCCTCTGCTGAAACTTGTGCAGCATAAGGAGTGTTCTTTTTAGAACCTTTGAAGCCCATTTTTCCCGCTGATGACCAGGAGATAACCTGACCAGCATTATTCGTCAAAGAAATAATAACATTGTTGAAGGTAGCTTGAATATGCGCTTCACCCACTGCATCTACTTTGACGATCTTCTTCTTCTTTTGATTAGACTTTGCCATCGTGTTTATTTATTATTTAGTCGCCTTTTTCTTATTTGCAACTGTTTTTCTTCTTCCTTTTCTTGTGCGGGAGTTGTTCTTTGTGCGCTGACCTCTCAATGGAAGACCAGCACGGTGACGAATTCCACGCGTACATCCAATATCCATTAAACGTTTAATATTCAATTGAATTTCGGAACGCAACTGTCCTTCAGTTTTGATTTCGTTAATCGAGTTACGGATTACTCCTAACTGATCATCATTCCAATCCTGAACTTTGATGTTCTCATCTATCCCGTTATCCTTCAAAATTTTCTTTGAAGTGCTTCTACCAATACCGAAGATGTAAGTCAAACCGATTACACCTCTCTTATTTTTTGGTAAATCTATACCTGCAATACGTGCCATACTTTAAATTATTACCCTTGTCTTTGTTTTAGTTTTGGGTTTTTTTTGTTTATCACATAAACCCTACCTTTTCTTTTAACGATTTTGCAATCTGCAGTTCGTTTTTTTACTGATGCTCTAACTTTCATCTTTTTATTTTTTTTCTATTTGTATCTGAAAGATATTCTCCCTTTTGTCAGATCATAAGGAGACATCTCTACCTTAACTTTATCACCTGGAAGAATTTTGATGTAAAACATTCTCATTTTTCCCGAAATATGTGCAGTGATGACATGACCATTTTCTAATTCCACTCTAAACATTGCATTTGAGAGTGCTTCGATGATTACCCCATCCTGTTCTATAGAAGATTGCTTAGCCATAATTAAAATCCCGACAATTCATTAGATCTTCTACCCTTCACTCTTGACCCCTCCATTAAACCATCCATGTGACGATTTAACAAATAAGATTCTATTTGCTGCAGTGTATCCAAAACAACACCAACCATTATTAACAAGGATGTTCCTCCAAAAAACATTGCAAAGGCATCATTTACGCCTGCCAATTTTGCCATCGAAGGAAGGATTGCAATTGCTGCCAAGAATAATGACCCAGGAAATGTAATTCTGGAAACTAAAGAGTCTATATACTCAGCTGTCTCTTCTCCAGGTTTTACTCCAGGAATAAATCCTCCACTTCTTTTTAGATCATCCGCAATTTTACCAGGATTAATCATTATGGCAGTATAGAAATATGTAAAGATAATTATAAGCAATGCCAATAACACATTATACGTCACACCATAAGGATCTGATAACTTACTAATAAACGAACCCCCTTGCGCACCAGCACCTGAAAATACCATAACGGGAATTGTTACAATAGCCTGAGCAAAGATGATTGGCATTACACCGCTCGCATTGACCTTAATTGGTAAATAGCTACGTGCCCCTTGTTCGACTGCTGCGCGAGCACCAACTACTCTTTTAGCTGTATTCAAAGGGATTCTTCTCACACCCTGAACAATGAGTATCGTACTCATTACAATAAGCATAAAGACAATCAATTCCAAAACTATCTTAATCAAATTACCTGCACCGACCGCGAAACCAAATTCAGCAAGAAAAGCTTCAGGAAGTCTTGCAAGAATTCCAACGGTAATCAATAAAGAGATACCATTACCTATTCCTTTATCCGTAATACGCTCGCACAACCATACAGCAAACATTGATCCGGAGATTAGCACCAAAATAGTCTGAAACCACCAAAAAGATTCTGAAACACCTAATTCTCCAAAGTTCGGCATCGCACCCTTTGATTGCACATATAGCGTCAGATAACTTGGCGCCTGCAAAGCACAAATAACCACTGTAAGGATTCTTGTATAGTTATTAATTCGCTTTCTTCCAGATTCTCCTTCATTTTGCATTTTCTGCACAGCAGGAACGGCCATGCCTAATAATTGCATTATGATTGAAGCACTGATGTATGGCATAATACCAAGAGCCATTACTGAAGCATTCGTGAATCCACCGCCTGAAAACAATGATAACAAAGTTTCCAATGCGTTTTTACCACCATTTGCTTGAGCAGACATCAAAGCGTCATAGTTTACACCGGGAAGAATCACAAAAGAACCAATCCTGTATACGAGAATGAGGGTGAGGGTAAGGATAATCCTTTTCCTCAACTCTTCTACTTTCCAAATATTCTTAATATTCTGTATAAAACGATTCATTTCAAAAAAATGTTGGCAAAGTTAATTAGATTTCTGAACAATTCCCACCTTGTCCTTCAATTGCTGCTTTTGCAGAACCTGAAAACTTGTGAGCTGTTACATTAATCTTTATCGTCAATTCTCCACGACCGAGCACTTTCACAAGCTCATTTCTTGAAACAAGTCCATTGTCATAAAGGATTTCAGGGGTTATTTCAGAAACATTTTTGCGATCAAAAAGCGATTGTATAATATCCAAGTTAATCGCTTTGTATTCTACTCTATTGATGTTTTTGAAGCC
>CAMATR010000260.1 GCA_945861175.1 Chitinophaga pinensis
TCTGGTGTTCGCGGAGTTTCGCTTGCTGATAATAATGATGAGGTAATTGGAATGCTATGTATTGAAGACATATTCTCAACAATTCTAGTGGTTTCTGAAAAAGGTTTTGGAAAAAGAACCTATTTAAATGATCCAGAAGATAAAGAGCCTGTTTATAGAATAACCAATCGTGGAGGAAAAGGTGTAAAAACACTTAATATCACCGAGAAGACTGGAAGATTGTTATCAATTCTTAATGTGAACGATGAAGAAGATTTGATGATTATAACTAAGTCAGGTATAACCATTCGTATGCACATTGATACGCTTCGAACAATGGGTCGTGCTGCTCAAGGCGTTAAATTAATTAACCTTAAGGGTAATTCCGAAATTGCAGCTATTGCGCGAGTTCCGAGAACTGAAGATGAGGAGGAAATCCAATATGATGAAGATGGAAATCCAATTGAACCATTAATTAATTTAGAAAATGGCACAGATGTTGACCATTCAGATGCTGAAGAAACAAATTAATCGCATCTCAGTGAAAACTAATTTAAAGAACATGAACAAACTTTTTAAAACTTCATTTTTCGCAATTTCATTAATTGCGCTGCAAACAGCTAATGCTCAGAAAAAAAATGAAACGAGCGCTGCTGTTGAATTTAAAAACAATTATCAAACGGCAATGATGACGGGAGATATTGAAAAGGCAAAAAAATCGCTGAAAGCAGCAAAAGGTTTCATTGATCTTGCTACTGAAAATGCAGAAACAAAGGATAGTCCAAAAACGCTTTGGTTAAAGGGTGAAATCTATTCAAATTTTCTTGTTTTAGGAATGCAATCAATGGATACTGCTTTTGTTAAATTGGCCGGAGAAGATGCAATGGATGTCTCTATAGCCTCCTTTAAAAGAGGATACGAAATCAGTGATAAATTTGATGAGGATATAAAAAAATCTGTTCTTCAGAAACATGAAATGCTCGATCAATTTGCTACAATGATGTACAAAGGAAACATGTTTAATGAGGCTGCTGAAGTATATGATACTCAAGCAAAATTCTACGAAGCTATTGGCGAACTTGATACAACTTCCATCTTTAACTCATCACTTTGTTTTGAGCGAGCTGGAAATTACAGTAAAGCTGCCATAGGCTATAATGAATTAGCTAAAATCGGCTATAAAGGGACGTCTTGTTATATTTTAGCTTCTGGATGTTACAGAAAAAACAAACAAATTACTGAGGCAAAAGAATTAGTTATGGATGGTCGTAAAAAACATCCGTTGGATAAAGAATTACTTTTAGAGCTTGTCAACTTATCAATTGATGCAGGTGATGCTGCAGGAGCCGAATCAGCTTTAGCTGAAGCGATCGAAACTGACCCGAATAATAAACAGTTGCATTATACAATAGGTACAATCTATATCGACTTAAAGAAAAATGACAAGGCTGAAGCCGCTTTAAATAAAGCTTTGCAGATAGACCCTAATTATCAAGATGCTCTATATCAATTGGGAGCACATCTTATTACTTGGGCTGGTGATGTTCGCGCAGCTGCTAATCAATTGAAATTCGGTGATAAAAACTACGATAAAATGGTTATTGAATCTGATGACCTCTACAGAAGAGCTCTTACTCCTCTTGAAAAATATATTGAGATTAGCCCGAATGACAAAGATGTATTGACCATCTTGTCTCAGCTTCATAGAAGTCTTGGCGACACGAATAAATCTATCGAATTCAAAAAACGAGCTGATTCAATTAAATAAACTCTTCAAACCTTATATAAAGGCTATCATTTTTTTGGTAGCTTTTTTTATTAACTACTTGACTCGAAAGATCTTTTTATTATCTTTGCACCCTTAAATTACTGTCACCCCGAATAGACAGTCAGTATAAATCTCTTTCGGCAGGTCGGGTCGCCGGAATACAATTTTAAAAGCCAAATGGCAGAAAACACAACATTGCAGGGAACTGCAGATTTCGATTGGGATGCATTAGCATTGGACGGATACTCCAAAATTGAGCGTTCCGAATTATCAGACATTTACGAAAATACTTTAACTTCTATCACAGAGAAAGAAGTTGTTGAAGGTACTGTAGTACTTATTACAAAAAAAGAAGTAATCATTAATATTGGTTACAAATCAGAAGGTATTGTTGCAGCATCAGAATTCCGTTACAACTCTGAATTGAAAGCTGGTGATCTAGTTGACGTTTACGTTGAATGTCAAGAGGACAAGTCGGGTCAAATGGTCGTTTCTCACAAAACGGCTCGTATGCACAAGGCTTGGATTCGAGTAAATGATGTATTACGAACTGGTGAAGTTATTACTGGTTTCGTTAAATGTCGGACTAAAGGTGGATTAATCGTTGATGTATTTGGAATTGAGGCTTTCTTGCCGGGGTCTCAAATCGACGTTAAGCCTATTCGTGATTATGACATTTACGTTGGTAAAAACATGGAATTCAAAGTGGTTAAAATCAACCAAGAATTCCGTAATGTTGTTGTCTCTCACAAAGCGCTTATCGAAGCGGAATTGGAAGAGCAGAAAAAACAAATCATCTCTGGTCTTGAAAAAGGTCAGGTATTGGAAGGAACTGTTAAAAACATTACCTCATACGGTGTATTCATCGACTTAGGTGGGGTTGACGGTTTGATTCACATAACAGATCTTTCTTGGGGCCGTGTTAACCACCCAGAGGAAATCGTTGAACTTGATCAGAAATTGAATGTAGTAATTCTTGATTTCGATGACGATAAGAAACGTATTGCTCTTGGATTGAAACAACTTCAACCGCACCCATGGGATGCTCTTGACACAAACTTACAAGTTGGAGATAAAGTTTCAGGAAAAGTAGTTGTTATGGCTGATTATGGCGCATTCATCGAGATTGCACTAGGTGTCGAAGGTCTAATTCACGTTTCTGAAATGAGCTGGTCTCAGCATTTACGTTCAGCACAAGATTTCATGAGTGTAGGTGATACAGTTGAAGCTGTAATCCTTACATTGGATCGTGAAGAGCGTAAAATGTCATTAGGAATCAAACAATCTATGCCAGATCCATGGTCTGATATAGAAGGTAAATATTCTGTTGCATCCAAGCACCAGGCAAAAGTTCGAAACTTCACTAACTTCGGTGTATTTGTTGAATTGGAAGAAGGTGTTGACGGCTTAATCCATATTTCTGATCTTTCTTGGCAGAAAAAGATTAAACATCCATCTGAATTCTGTAAAGTAGGCGACGAAATGCAAGTTGTAGTATTAGAAATCGATCGTGAAAACAGAAGAATTTCTCTTGGACACAAGCAATTAGAGGAGAATCCATGGGATGTTTTCGAAACAGTATTTACTGAAGGAACTATTCACCAAGGTACAATTATCGAAAATAAAGACAAATCAGGAATCGTTTCTCTTCCTTATGGTGTTGAAGGTATTTGTCCTTCTAAGCACTTGAGAAAAGAAGACGGAACTAATGCGGCTTTAGAGGAAACATTAGATTTCAAAGTGATTGAATTCAACAAGGAGTCGAAGAAAATTGTTGTTTCTCATACACGTATTTTCGAAGAAGGTGAAAACAAGCCAACAGCGTCTTCTGCAAAAGCAGGAACAAAGAAAGCTCCAGGTTCAGGTACTTCACAAGCTGTGAAAGCAATTAACCAAAACAACGAGAAATCAACACTTGGAGATTTGGATGCATTATCAGCATTGAAAGAGAAAATGGAAAAAGGAGAATAATCCAACATCCTTAAAATAGAAAACCGCTTCCTAGGAAGCGGTTTTTTTATGAACAAAAAAAACCGGACTCTATAAATCCGGTGCTTTATTTAAAGTCTAAATAATTTAATTTCCAACTGAACTTGCAAGCGCTAATAATCGGTCTTCAGTTTGAAAT
>CAMATR010000261.1 GCA_945861175.1 Chitinophaga pinensis
CAATCAATTGGAGTCGGAATATTCTTTTTACTTGTCATTTATGGCATTTTCAAATGGGTGAATAAAGGTAAATTACATTGGTATTACCTTATCAGCGCTTTACTTTTATTTATTGGTTACGGATGTATGAAAGATTATATCCAGTTAGATGAAAAGGCAGTTTCAAATGGCCTTCAAAAAGGGCCAAATTATTTACCTCAAAATCTTCCAGCTTTCATTCAGAATATGTTCTACGGTAAATTTTCAGATTTCAGTTTTATGCGTTATTCAGGATACACCATATTGGGCGGAATGCTGGGTAGTATAATTCGAACCTACGAAAGTAAAACAAGACAGTGGTGGTTCGGTACAGCATTTCTTGTTGGGGGCATTATGATAAGTATTTTTATTCAACCAATTTTTAGAAATATCGACCACTTTTCGGAATGGATTTCAATAACTAAAAAAGGAACATATGAGTTAAATGCGACCGCTTTTATAAGATACGGACAAGTTATTTCTGTTTTGGGAATTTTTATGCTCATCGATAAATATGTTGAGGTTAAAGCGCAATTATACTTAAAGTTGGGTCAGAATACATTGCCGATCTATATAGTGCATGTCATCTTACTTTATGGTGGAATTTTGGGGTTTGGACTTAAGCCGCTATTGTTTGACGAAAATCTTGGCCCATGGTTTGCAGCAGGGATATCAGTATCTGCTATACTATTTTTCACTTTGATGGTTCAAAATATTGAAATTATAGAAAAGAAAATAGATGCATTTATTCATCTGGTAACTTTCAAAAAGAAAAAATGAAAAATTGTATAACCTTTCTATTTTGTTCTCTTTTTGTTGCTTCTTTTGCTCAATATACGAACGTTTTATTCATTGGGAATAGCTACACCCACATGAATAATCTTAGTAAAATTTATCAAAACCTCGCCAATTCAAAAGGTAAAAATGTACTTGCAGACACCTTAGCTGTAAGCGGAAGCTCATTGCAAGGTCATACACTAAGAGAAAACACCTACAAAAAGATAAAATCTAGAAGTTGGGATTATGTCTTTATTCAAGGTTACAGCAGAGAGCTATCTCGTGATTCCGCAGTAATTGCTAATCAAACAATTCCTTATGCTCAGCAATTGATTGATAGTTTAAAAAAATACAATCCTTGCATTAACATTTATTATTATATGACTTGGGGCTATGCAGATGGATTCAAAGATTCAATTCCTGAAGACACCTATAACCTTATGCAAGAGCGCATCGAAAAAGGTTATTTACAATTAAGTGATGCTACAGGTAAATACCCAATTGCTCCCGTAGGAATGGTTTGGAAACAGATCAGGGATTTATATCCTGAATTGAATCTTTACGCAACCGATAATGCACACCCAAGTCCCTATGGTAGTTATGCAGCTGCCTGTACATTCTATACTTCAATCTACAAAGAATCCTCAGATAAGGGTGCATTTCCTAAAAAAGTGGAAGACACTTTGGCTATTAACATTCAAAAAACGGCTTCTGACTATGTTCTTTCCTACTACACCAAATATAACCTAGATACCCTTCAAATTGTTAGTACTGAAGATTTAAAATTGGATTTCACTATTCAAGAAAAATGGTTGAGCATTTCGATTAACAATCATTCACCTCTCGGAGAAAAATATGTGTGGGAATTTGGAGATGGTAAGACATCTAAAAAAAGAAATCCTAAGCATTATTATGCTAAAGCAGGCAAATATTCAGTTACACTATTTATAAATAAAGGATGTCAATGGTATAAAGCAAAGAAGACTATCAATGTGTCAGATAAAGTAAAATACAGCAATCGAGAGCAAGAAATAAGGAAAGGTTAGATTATAAATTATTCTTCTGACGATAAAATTTGACCAATTCATTCGTATAAATGTATGAACCATTTGTCTGAAGGTGTGCATTGTCAAAATAATAATCTGGGTTTGAATAAACAGGATTTTCTTGATTATATAACCAAACCGTCGCATATCCATCTAAAAGCTCATTCAAGCGAAAAGGAAAGCCTTTTGTTACAACTCTGAAATTTGGTGGAATAGCAATAATTAGTTCAATATTATTTTTTTTACAGTGATTCTTAAAAGCTCTAATTGCTCTAATTTTTTGAATTAATTCTCCTCGCTTAGAATAATTGTATGGTGCCCATTTAAATTTTTTGTTGAATTTTTTTTTCTGATGTGAAATTGGCATTGAACCGCAAGCCATAATTGAATCATTCTTTGTGAATTTCTTTTGCTTGAACAAAAAATTAGATTTATTCAGTTGATGTATAATAAAAAGTTCATTGAGAATAGGTTTTTTTTCCTTTCGTCTAACTAGTTCATTTCGAATTGCCTTATACTTCACCAAAGGATACATTCGGTCCAAACGAAATTTTAAGCTTTTACTAATTTTTAATTCGTCACTATCATCAACGACTAAGATTACCGTTTTGGGTTTTTTATTTCCTTTAGATTCAAGCGTTAATCGTAGTAAAAATTCGTGAAATGTTATGTCCGAGCCGGGAAATGACAGATTATATGCAGAAAGACCTAAAGAATCAGTAAAAACTTTGGCAATTACACTTCTAGCTCCACGAGAAGATCCATAAATGAGAACATCCGACTGAATTTGACCAGTTGCAATCATCTCTAGCCTTCTGTCAACCTCACGATTAGGAGAAGAGTTCCTAACGAATATAAAAGCCTTATCCAAGATGAAAAAACACCCTGCAAAAATCAATAGTTTGATTATTATTTTCTTCACCTCTTAAAACTGAAAGTAAATAAACTCTTGCTCTTTTCCTGAAAGCACAATCACACATATAATTAAGAAAGAATAGAAGATCCATCTAAATGGAAAATACCATTTCAAACCCAAACTTTCTAATGCATATTTGTTTTCTCGCCCAAGCCATTCGATAATAAAAAAGAAAAGAATAAATATTAATGTTAGGTCAGCCAGCTCCGGTAACTTAGGACTTTTAAACATCCCGTCAACTAACATACGTTTGATGAAATCAATTGCTTGAGTCATTGATTCCGCCCTAAAGAAAATCCAGCCAACGACAGCCATCAAAAATGTGAGTAGCATTCCAAGTATTTCACGAAAACTTGGGAAATACTTTCCTTGAGCCACTATTTCTAAATTGTTTCTATTTGAATTAGTCAACATCAGGGGAAGAAAATAAAAAGCATTCAAAGCTCCCCAAACAATAAATGTCCAATTGGCGCCGTGCCAAAAGCCACTTACAAGAAATATTATAAACGTATTTCGAATCTTCATCCAGGTGCCACCTTTACTTCCACCCAATGGAATATACAAGTAATCTCTAAACCAAGTTGTGAGAGAAATATGCCATCTCCTCCAAAATTCTGCAATGTCTCTAGAAAAATAGGGGAAAGCAAAATTCCGAAGTAATTCTATTCCAAACAATCGAGATACACCCAAAGCAATATCAGAATACCCTGAGAAATCACAATAAATCTGAATTGTAAAGAAAAACGCACCCATGAAGAGTGTACTCCCTGAATAATCGGTGTATCCATCGAATATCATATTTGCCCATTCAGCGCAACCATCAGCAATTACTACCTTCTTAAATAAACCCCAGAGAATCTGTCTCAAACCATCAACAGCCTTCACGTAATCAAAAGTTCTTTGCTTTTTAAGCTGCGGCAATAAATGAGTTGCTCTTTCAATTGGTCCAGCAACTAACAAAGGGAAATACGCAACAAAGAGGCCAAAGTCAACGATCTTTCGCTCACTTTTAATTCGGCCATAATAAATGTCTATTACGTAAGAGAGCACATGAAACGTATAAAAGGAAATTCCTACGGGAAGAATCACTTTCAAAGTAAGCGACGTTGGAT
>CAMATR010000262.1 GCA_945861175.1 Chitinophaga pinensis
TGGCTCCTTCTTCGATAAAAAGCACCTCTTTCGGTCCAATCAGCGTATTTGTATCACTTAATTTCTGACTTTTTCTACCAGCAGTCAGCAAGTCGAAATCATTCTTTAAAACCAAATGATTCAGTGCATATATATCCCATCGATTCTTAAGAATAACAGGCGTTTCACCCAAAAACTGAATCTTTTCTGCAGCGTTTGATTCCCCTGCAAGAAAGATTTCGTTTAAAAACAATGCCGTATTTTGTTCAAGGTGCATGACTGCTGCCACAACGTCCTCATTTGGAATTACAGCAGCATTTACCGTAACTCCCCCTTCAATTTTTGGAAACCGCTTACTCAGGTATTCTTCTGTCTCAAATCCTATTTCTGCTTCCGGTAGAAATTGTTTCCAACGTTCATCATTGGTAAAAATTCCGATACGCAAGTTACCAGCAGGCCTCGTAAGACTTAGAGGAGCAAAACGTAAGTGGAGACTGTTATCGCTGAGGTTGATTTTCATGCACTAATTCTGTTTGTTTTTCACTAAATAAATGTAGCATTAAAAATGTCAATGAACCATTTATAAAAAGAAGTTCATTTCCGAATTTGTAGCCGCTAAAAAGCATTTGTGAATTTTTATCCAATACATAGCAGATAATTGGAGAAAGGATACAAACGATTGGCACCATTTTATCCAATACCTTGCGCTTTGTAAGAATGCCAAATGAAAATAAGCCAAGCAATGGACCGTAGGTATAACCAGCAATAACAAAAATAAGATCAATAATACTCTTGTCATTTTTCCATTTAAAGAAGAATACTAAGAGCATAAAAATCAGCGCAAATGTTAAATGTACTATTTGTCGCATGCGAACTTGCTTTTTCTCTGTTAAGTCTTTGCGACGCTGAAAACCGAGGATATCAATACAAAAAGAAGATGTTAATGCAGTAATTGCTCCATCCACCGATGGAAATAATGCAGAGATCAATCCAATAATAAAAATGATAAAAATACCTTGCGGTAAATGGTCTCTTACGATAGACGGAAACACATCATCAGGGGCATATTCCCAGCCATTCTGTTGTGCAAAAAGATACAAAACTCCTCCTAAAAACAGAAATAATCCATTGACAAGTAACAAAACGAAACTAAATGAAACGATATTTTTTTGCGCATCCTTCAATGTCTTCACACTGATATTCTTTTGCATCATTTCCTGATCAAGGCCCGTCATTGTTATAGTTATAAAAGCACCCCCCAATACATGTTTAAGGAAAAAATCTTTGCGATTAGGATCCAAACTCCACATTTTTGTCATATCCTTCGATTCTAATTCTGACCAAATTCTAGACCATTCCCATCCTAAAGACTCTTGAATGGAAAAGATGCAGACAATCAATGCCAAAAGCATAAAAACAGTTTGCAAAGTATCCGTCCAAACAATGGTTTTTACCCCCCCTTTCAATGTATAAACAACAATCATCGTCATAATGAGTACGGTGGTAAACCAAAACGGTATTTGGAGTTCATCAAAGACAAACAACTGAAGAACATTGATAACGAGATAAAGCCTAACCGTTGCTCCCAGAGTTCGGGAAAGGATAAAATAACCTGCTCCCCATTTGTAGGCACTAAAACCTAATCTGAATTCTAAGTAACGATAAATAGAAGTAAGATTGTATTTGTAATAGAGGGGCAATAAGACATAGGCGACAACAAAATAACCGATAAAAAATCCAAGCACCAATTGATAGTAATACCATCCGCCAGCTCCAACCGAACCTGGAACAGAAATAAATGTTACTCCTGATAGCGAAGTTCCAATCATTCCAAAAGCAACCAAGTACCATGGACTTTTCTTATTTCCCGAAAAAAATGAATCTGAATCGGCATTTCGTGAAGTCAGCCAAGCAATCAGAATCAGTACTCCGAAATAAGCAATCAAGACAGAAAGAATCAAAATTGGATTCATGCGAATGTTTTGAGTTCGAAATTAATAATTTCTAATGGCATCCTATTTTTTTAGTCGGGTTTGAAGTTGTTACTTTTTTATCAAAGGTAATTTTATCTTTGTCTTAAATTATAAAACCATGGATGTCCTACTTCAAATTGCGCTGATCATTTTTCCTGCAGGAGCAGTATTATTGACAACAATCTTTTTCTTACGTAAAGAAGCCGCAAAAGATGTTCAGGAAATGCGAAAAGAATTAAAAAAACAGCGACAAGAGTATTTTTTGCCTTCCCGTGTTGATGCCTATCAACGAGCGCTCCTTTTAATGGAACGAATTCATCCAAACAGTTTAGTTATGCGATTGCACAATCCTGGTTTACCCGCTAAAGCATTGCAAGCCGACTTTTTAAAGGCTATTCGAGAAGAATATGATCACAATGTAGCACAGCAATTATTTATATCTCCACAAGGATGGCAAATGGTTAAAAACTCTAAAGAAGAAACTATAAAAATCATCAATATTGCAGGGAATCAGATGCTAGCATCATCAAATGGAATGGATCTTTCTGCCAAAATATTCGAAATTGTAGCAGAAGTTGGTCAATTACCTACAGAAATTACAGTAGAATACTTGAAAAAAGAATTACAAGAACTTTTTTGAGTTTTAGAGTTATTAATGAAGCCTTCTTAGGTAAGTGTTATTTTAATCTCTTCGAGTTCAATTACATCCCCTGGAACAAGTTTCGCGCGCTTACGCAATTCTACTTCACCATTTCTAATGACCTCTCCGTCCTCAACAATCATTTTCGCATGGCCACCGGTTGCAGCTATGCCTAATGCCTTCAAAAGTTGAATAAGTTCAATGTAATCTCCGTTGATTTTAAAATCTTGCTCCATTTGTTTTATTTTTTTCGAACGATAGAGTTCATAGATCAGCTCTGCTGCTTGAAAAGAAGACATTTCACCAGCAATAACTTTATCTTCCAAGACACTGATACTATCGTTCACCTTTTTATCTTCTAAAAAATCACGTAAGATCATTTCGCGCACGGTTTCATGCAACCAATATTTATCCTGAATTTTTCGATGTTGCGAAAACCAACCGTTGATTTTTGTTTGATTTTGATAAGATTCAATCACTTTCCATACCTCATCGATATTTCGATCTTCATACGAACTAACAGTCAACGCGGTTGGAGTCCATTCACTTGGTTTTGGGGGGAATAAATGCATGGCATTCGCATATTCACGGCGGGCCATTTCCGCTTTCTTTTCATTTCCGTTGTCGGCCTTAGTAATCACTAAAGCATCAGCCATTTCCATGATTCCTCTTTTAATTCCCTGTAACTCGTCTCCCGCACCGGCCAGCATAAGTAAAAGAAAGAAATCCACCATGGAATGCACCATTGTTTCTGACTGCCCTACCCCAACAGTCTCAATTAAAATAACATCATATCCTGCCGTTTCGCAAAGAAAAATACTTTCACGTGTTTTTCTTGCTACACCACCTAACTTAGCCCCTGCGGCTGAAGGCCGAATGAACACATCTTTCATGACAGACAACTCAGGCATTCTCGTTTTATCACCTAATATACTTCCACCACTTGAGGAGCTGGATGGGTCAATCGCAAGAATTGCCACTTTTTTGCCCAATTTAACAAGCTGCTTTCCAAAGGACTCAATGAAGGTACTTTTACCTACCCCCGGAACTCCGGTAATACCTACCCTTATTGACTTCCCTGTAAAAGGTAAACATTTTTGAATCAAATCAGATGCAAAATGATGATCATCTGAAAGCGTACTTTCCAATAATGTGATTGCTGAACTGAGGGCTTCGAGATTACCGCTTTGCAAACGTTCAAACATAAGAGCAACAGAGCGATTTTCTTTTCGCTCACGCCTTTTTTGAAACCAATGATCT
>CAMATR010000263.1 GCA_945861175.1 Chitinophaga pinensis
AAGGATTGTAATTTCGAGCTATGATGCTCTTTCACAATTATACAGAAAAATGGCTGAATCCACTAATCAACCCCAATTAGAAAAAACTAGACTATTAAAAAAAGCATTGGAAAATAGTTTAAATGGTATAACACTTGCAAAAAAAGCAGGATTAATTCTTATACAAAAAAGTATTTATCAAGGCATTGCAAATGCTTACAGAGGTTTAAAAAATTATGAATTATCTATTAAATACACTGATTCACTTTCATCAATAAACGACAGTATTTTTTCAGGAGAAAAAACAAAAGCAATTGGTGAACTAGAAGCGGTTTATCAAACAGATAAAAAACAAAAAGAAATTGAATTATTAGAAAAAGATAAAGCGCTCGATAAAGCAGAAATAAAAGCTAAAAGAAACCAACAATTCATGCTTTTTGGTGGACTAATATTAGTCGCTTTATTCGCCATTTTCATCTTTAACCGATTCAAAGTAACTCAAAAACAAAAGGGTATCATTGAAGGACAAAAAATAGAAGTTGAAAAACAAAGAGATGAAATCAATGAAAAAAACCAACTCATCACTGAAAGTATTGAATACGCAAAAACAATTCAGAAGGCTATAATGACCTCCGATGAATATTTCCGAAATATTTTCCAAGATTTATTTATTTTATTCAAACCAAAAGACATTGTAAGCGGGGACTTTTATTGGGGCTATAAATCTAAATCAAATAAAGTTTTTTGGGCTGCTGCCGATTGTACAGGACATGGTGTTCCAGGCGCATTTATGACTATGATTGGCACCTCACTATTGAACGAAATTATCATTGAAAAAGAAATAGAAGATACCAACCAAATTCTCGATGAACTAAGAAATTCTATAATTGCGATAATGAATAAAAACATTTCAATAGATTCAGATGAAAAAATTCGCAATGGAATGGACATTGCACTCTGTTGTTGGGATTTGACTACAAATGAACTATCATTTTCTGGGGCAAATAACCCTCTATTTATCTATAGAAATGGAGAACTTATTGAATTTAAAGCAGATAAACAACCTATCGGGCTTTATAAAAGAATGACTCCATTTACAAAACAATCCATCCATCTACTTAAAGGAGATAAAATTTACACGTTTAGCGATGGATATGCAGATCAAATGAATGATGAAGAAAATAGATTTAAAATTGTAAACCTTAAAAAAGCAATTTTAGAAGTTGGAGCGCAACCAACTGCATCTCAAAAAGAATTCTTTGACACTACCTACGAAAATTGTAGAGGTAACTATGAGCAAATGGATGATGTTGTATTGATTGGAGTTGAAATTTAACTTCCTAATATACGTAAAACAACAAAGGCTACTTTTCAGTAGCCTTTGTTGTTTTAACACGAAAATTACATTTGTTTAATCTCATGGGAAAGCTCTACAAGATCTAGTAATTCTTCTCCTGCTTCTTGCATTTCTTCATCATCCGATTGATAATACCAAACCACATGAATATCTTTAATTTCCGCAAACTTTTCGAATAGTTCAAACAAATCCAATAATACTTTACTCGTAGAGGTATTAAAATAGTATAGTTGGACTTCAAACACAGTCTTTTCTTCCGTTTTTTCTAAGTAATTAGTTAACCATTTAAAAATTGGCTTATAGAATTCTAGTGGATTTTCTGGTCTTGAATTACCCGTTATTGAATAAACTTTTTTGTCGGAATCTAATATCACATTTGGGGTCATCTTAGTTCCTTCTATGTATAAATGTTCCATACTATAAAGATTTAATGTTTATAGTAATTAAAAATGTGAAATAAGCATTCATCACATCGTAATACTCCACGGTAAAACGAATATTTTCAGTAGATTTTCGTGCGATTTCTATTAAGCCCAAACCTGCATCTCCCTCAGCGTTTAATTTTCCATGCTTTAACTGATTACGATAAAGTAGATTTAATTCCTCTTGATTGGAGAGATTTAACTTTTGCACATTTAAAATTAAATCTCCGATTTGATCGTTAGGGACTAAGTTTCGCGTTGAAATATAAAGTTTCTCACTATCTATATAACAAATAAAACTAGATACTTGTTGATGCGGATACACCGAAGAATGTTTACAAACATTATCCAAAGCTTCTGTTACAACTTTTACTATTTTTTTTCGTTTTCCTAAATCAACTTCCGAAGATAATTTAAGTTCAATTTCTTCAATTAACGCGGTTGTTTTCGTCCAATCAAAGGGTTCATTTAACAATATTACTTCAGAAGCTACTTGTGGAACTCCTAAATTTTCTAATACATTTAAAATTGGTAAAGACATAATCTATTAATTTTAATTACACATAGTTA
Organism: Chitinophaga pinensis; assembly: GCA_945861175.1. Taxonomy (GTDB): domain Bacteria; phylum Bacteroidota; class Bacteroidia; order Flavobacteriales_D; family Crocinitomicaceae; genus M0103. The sequence goes on from CAMATR010000263.1 coordinate 2,329, forward strand.
ATCAACTTATTCTAAAAATAAAATGCTATTAAATTAGTGTTTTTTTTTAAAACATACTACACCCAAAATAATTTTTTTATGATTTAAATGCATCTAAACGATATATTTGATAGACAGTTACGCCTAAAAAAGAATGTTGCAAATATAGATAAAGTGTATTTACTACTATTTATCTAAAATTCTTAGGTAAGATTTTTCAAAGATTTCTGCCCCTTTTTCAAGTGCAAAAATGGATTTACACGTTACCGAAATCGTTTTGAATTCAGTAAAATCACTTTTTTCGATGGCATCGACAACCAGCTGGTAATTCGCTTCTGTAAAATTATCTACCACCCAACCTGCATTGTGTTTTTGGACAATTAAATCAGAATCTCCTACCCCAGCATTGCAGATTACGGGAATTCCCATAGACATTAATTCTGCCTGTTTGGTTGGAGACGATGCTTTTTTGGAATACGCTGGTATAATAAAATAAATAGAAGCGGTAAATAATGAAATATAACTTGCTACCTGACTATGTAAACAAGATACAACACGAATTTTATCTTCCGAAATTCCTTTTTGCACAGCGAGTTCTTTCACCTTATCTCCCTCATTACTAATAAATAAAAATATAGCAGTTGGATTCGATTTTTCTAATACTTGGAAAAAATCTAACATTTCAGGTAACATATACCAAGTTCCGATCGAACCAACATACCCAAGTACAAATTGATCTGCTTGAATATTTAAACTTGTTCTTAACTGCGTTTGTTGATCAACAGTAACTTTCTCTGGATTAAAAAGTTCTGTATCTACACAACAAGGAATTACCGAAATATCTAATTGTTTTTCTCGTAAAGCTGGAGGTGTTGTTTGTTTGTGTTGCCACGATAAAATTTCTTCCTTTCCATTTTCAGTTAAAGAAATTACAGCACCCGCATCGATGAGAAATTCAATTTCTTTACGCTTAAAAAAAGTATACACCTTTTTGAATACAGGATTTGCTAAATCCCAAACTTTACCATCCACTCTTTCATCCGCCCAAAAACCGCGCATATCAAACAAAAACGGTACATTTTTCTTCTGAAATAAGGAATGTGCAGCTAATGAAGGAACATGACTACGGCTGTGAAATAAATCAATCGGACGTCGTTTATGTAATTTAAACACCGCTTTCTTTAAACGATACACATTCCAAATGGTGGAAATTATTGGAATACTTCCAGCATAGGAAATTGGAATCCAGTCAATTTCTGCAGCAGCACATATTTTCTCAATTGTCGTATGATGTTGTTGGTAACGTGCTTCTTTTTCAAAACTAATCAATGTATAACGATAGTCTTTTTTTGAAATTTCACGGATATACGGCAACACTTGCGATTGTCCCAAAGAATCGGTCATCCCATCATAGGAAACAAAAAGGATATGTTTTTTCTGCATGACTGCAAAAATACAAATTTATGTTGTCTTTAGACGGTTCCTGAGGCTCTCGAAGGACCGTCATTTCTTAAAAGTACGTT
>CAMATR010000264.1 GCA_945861175.1 Chitinophaga pinensis
AATGGCTCAAATCCTTCATCAACGATTTCTTTTTTAGTAAAGTTTGCTCTCAAGTAAAACAACCCTTCAACTCCTGCTTTTCCTGCTACGCCATAAATTCCTGCAATCGTAAAAACTTTATCGTTGTCTGAATTCATGGTCATTGCTTCAATCCTTTTACCTTTTAAATCAACTGTCATGTCTTCAATATCATCCGGAGTTACATGAAAGATGTGCAATGCTTTGTAGTTAGCGTAATTTTTAAATATTTTCTTCTCTTGAGATGGTTCGAACTCTGTTACAGAAAGAAAATAGTCACCTGTATTGGATAGATAATGTTCGTTTATCGTTGAGAATTTCCCCTCATACGGCAACTCATAATCGCCTTCAGAAACCTCATTCTTTTCGTTATCCATGATTTTAAATCCATAACGATCTTTCGCATCTTTCTTACCAGGAATTTCCCATACAACACCAAAGAATTGGTTATCTCTTGAACTAATCACGCTGAAACTTCCACGACCTCTGCCCTTTTCAACTGCATACTCAGCAATTTGGATAGAAGGCCCCTTTGGCAATAGATCTTTACCGTATTCCTGCATGAAAAAATGATTTTTTCCATCGTTTAAATCAGAAAGGAAAATCAACAATTTACCATCGATGACTTCCACCCCTTCGAAACTAGCCATGCCGCTTTCAACTTTCATTTCAAGTTTACCGGTAGCCGAAACTGCAAAATCTTCGTGGCGTGTCATTCGGTAAGATCCAAAAATTCCACCAGCCCAACGTAGTGCATAAAAATTACTTCCCGAAATAGGTAGGACATATTGCAAGCGACCTCCCGACTTTTGAAGTTCTCCCCACTTCACGCCATAGGTCTGTGAATAGAAAGAAGCCGATAAAAATAATGCTGCGAAAAAGGTTATGCTAATTTTCATGCTATTAGAGACTTAAGAGTTTAAATTTATGTAAATGTACAACTTTATACAAGTTGAATACCAGTATAGTTTTCTGGTGATATCGATTTCAATTCTTGTTTTAAAGCTTCTGAAACAGGCAAAGTATCAATGAATTCGTGCACAGATGCTTTGGTAACCGCTTCATTTTTTCGAGTAAGACCCTTTAGTGCTTCATACGGTTTTGGAAAGCCTTCTCTCCGAAGTACAGTTTGAATTGCTTCTGCTACCACTGCCCAATTGTTTTCTAAATCTTGCTGAAATGCACGTTCATTAAGCAACAATTTTTCTAATCCAACAATAGTTGATTTTATAGCTATAAAAGTATGTGCAATTGGCGTTCCGACAGTTCTTAAAACAGTTGAGTCTGTCAAATCACGTTGTAAACGAGAAACTGGTAATTTCGCTGCAAGGTGCTCAAATAAAGCATTTGCAACACCAATATTTCCTTCTGAATTTTCAAAATCAATAGGGTTTACCTTATGCGGCATCGCAGACGAACCAATTTCTCCCTCTTTCAGTTTTTGCTTGAAATACTCCATGGAGATATAGGTCCACATGTCACGGTTCAAGTCTAATATAATCGTGTTAATGCGTTTCAGGCAATCAAAAAGTGCCGCAAGGTTATCGTAATGTTCAATTTGCGTAGTTGTTTGACTCCTACTTAAGCCCAAAATATTGTTTACGAAGTTATTGGCAAAAGATACCCAATCATGATTAGGGAACGCTACATGGTGTGCATTGAAATTACCTGTAGCCCCACCAAACTTTGCAGAATAGGGAATTGCTTTCAGCTGATTCAATTGAATAGTTAATCGCTCAGTAAATACTTTGATTTCTTTGCCTAATCGTGTTGGAGAAGCTGGTTGGCCATGCGTTCGCGCCAACATAGGAATATCTTTCCATTCCTCTTGAAAGGACTCAAGTTTTGAAACAAGATTTTCCATCAAAGGCAAATACTGCTCATGAATAGCCTCCTTCAAAGAAAGGGGAACAGATGTATTGTTTATATCTTGAGAGGTTAATCCAAAGTGCACAAACTCTAAATATTTCTCTAGTCCAAGCTCACTCATTTTTGACTTAAGGAAATATTCAACAGCCTTCACATCATGATTCGTTGTGCGCTCGGTAGTTTTGATCCAGTTTGCATCCTCCTCTGAGAAATTCTGACAAATTGTACGCAAATCTTCAAACTTATCTTTCGGGAAGTCACTTAACGGTCCTACAGCTGCGCTAGCAAGAGCAATTAAATATTCTACCTCTACAACAACTCGGTACTTAATTAAGCCAAACTCTGAAAAGTAGGTCTGTAACTCCTTTGTTCTCGATTGATATCTCCCATCTATAGGCGAGATGGCTGTAAGACTGCTAAAATTCATTTTCGTCTGATTGCTTTGATTTTTCGAAAGAAAGGCAAAGATAACAAAACATAACTAGTTAGAATTTTATAAATAAAGTGATTCAGCATTATTCAATCTTCAACTCTACTTTATTTTAGATATCTAAATCATTAAATTTAATTACCTTCATTTAAACTTGAAATCAAGAAAATTGGAAGCTCGGAATGACTTACCTCAAAAAGATTACTGTTGAAATAACTCTAAAAACTCTAATTTTTTTAAAAAAGTGTGATGAACAGTTTTTTCAAACGGTAAAAATTGCTTTCTTTTGCATGGAAAAGAATATCTTAAAAACAAATATAAATCAGGATGTTAAAATTTTTTCTTACGCTTTGTGTCGCATTGTGTGTTTCTGTCAACACTCTCGCGCTGGATGTTACTACTCCACCAGATACCATGACAACACTAATTGATAAAACTTCGGCATTGATTCTTATTGAAGAAGGAAGAACATTGTACAATGAAGGTAAAGTTCGGGATGCTTTGGTTCGCTTTCGACAATCAGCTGTGAAAGACCCTTTGAATTGGAAGAGTGCTTATTGGGTCAGTCAATGCCATTATTCTATGAATAATTATGGTTTAGCATTGAAATACGCCACAGAAGCTCTGGAATTAGATAAAAATGAAGTTGACAAAGATGTGTTTGAACTTTTGGGACGTTCTTATCATAGAATGGGCAATATAGACTCTGCTTTGACTAATTATAACATCGCAATCACAATGCTTTCTCCAAAAAGAGTGAAAGAACTTCAGTTGGAATTGCGTTTGAAGCAATGCGAATTTGCGAAAAATCAAATTGCATCCGGTCAAATGTCTCAAAAGCTATCATTAGGCGCAGCCAATACAGGTTATAATGACTACTGTCCAATCCTCACCGAGGGAGGAAAAACATTGTATTTCACTTCTCGCAGAAGTGATACAAAAGGAGGTTCTATAAACCCTGACGATCAAGAATTTTTTGAAGACACTTATTTTACAGTTTGGAACAGTGAAATAAATGATTGGGACTCTATCAGTAATGAGCTTGGACGGGTAAATTCTGACGGGTTTGATGCCATCAATTTCATTTCAAAAGATGGGCTTCATGGATTGATGACAATCAACACAACTGCAACAGATGCCAATAAACCCACCAAAGGTTCTGATATTTTTACCATTGAAATGAGCACAAAAAATAAGTGGTCAACTCCGAAGCGTATTAGCAACAAAACGATCAATACAGGATTCTTTGAAGGTTCTGCCACAATGACCGATGACGGAAATACAATGTATTTTGTTTCTGATCGAAAAGGAGATAAAAGTTCAACCGACATTTATGTTGTCCAAAAAAATGGAAAAGTATGGGGAGAAGCCCAGCCTCTGCCTCTTACAATCAACTCAAGTGGTAGAGAAACAACTCCTTTCGTCACAGGAGATGGACGCTATCTTTTCTTCAGTTCTGATGGATTGGAAGGAATGGGAGGTTTAGATGTGTATGTTGCCGAAAACAAAGGGG
>CAMATR010000265.1 GCA_945861175.1 Chitinophaga pinensis
CTTTTTTTTCAAATTATAAGAAGGAAGACATTGGAGAAGTAAATGATTTACTTGATTTGCCTACCATTCATACTTTTGCAAGATACATTGAGGGTTTAATAGAAGTGCATGAACGTGTTTTGAATAAAGTTAGTGAGATTTTATTACAAGGTGATTTCCCATTTGTTATTGCTGCAGATCATGGTTCGGCTGCCGGCACAATTGCAGGAATTAAGAAAGCATTTCCAGCTAAAAGATTAGGAGTAGTTTGGATCGATGCACATGGAGATTTGCATACACCTTACACTACGCCCTCTGGCAACATGCATGGTATGCCATTAGCAATTGCATTGAATGAAGATAATTTAGAATCTAAATTGAACAATGTACCTGAGCATACTGAAAAACTTTGGACAAACTTAAAAAATTTAGGTTTTGAAGGGCCTAAGTTAAAGACTGAGGATCTTGTATTTGTTTCAGTTCGAGATACGGAACCCCAAGAAGATTTGATTATTCAGAAATATGGAATAAGAAACTATAAGGTGGAAGAAATAAATCAATTGGGTGTTCAAACAATTGTTTCAAAAGTACTTGATCGATTAAGTAACTGTGATTTAATTTATGTTTCATTTGATGTTGATTCAATGGATCCTAAAGCTACATCTTATGGAACAGGGACACCAGTAAAAAATGGATTAATTCCGAAACAGGCGAAAGAAATTCTACAAGGACTAATGCAATCACCAAAAACTGTCTGCATGGAGTTTGTCGAAGTAAATCCTTGTTTGGATGAAAAGTTAAATAGAATGGCAGAGGTTGCGTTCGAACTTATTGAATCAGTCGTGCTAAATTCAAAGAAATAATGGAGCAAAAAATCAAGGATCTTCTCATTCATAATGCTGAATTACTCTTCGGAGTAGCAGTAGAAGATAAGTTAATTCAATTTCAGAAAACTAAAAAAGAACTGGAAGGCGATCTTACATTGGTAATTTTCCCATTCGTAAAAATACTTCGCTGTAATCCTCAGGAAGCTGGAATTAAAATCGGAGAATTCCTAGTTCAAAATACCGAATTTATTGCAGGATATGAAGTGATATCAGGATTCTTAAATCTTATCATTTCTGATGAATATTGGATCGAGCAATTAAATTCTATTCAAAAAGAAAAGCAATTTGGCTATGCTTCACCGAACTCTTCATCAACCGTTATGGTTGAGTATTCATCGCCAAACACCAATAAACCCCTTCATTTAGGGCATCTTCGTAATAACTTTCTTGGTTATTCAGTAGCCGAGATTTTAAAAGCTAATGGTCATAAAGTTATTAAGACACAAGTTATCAATGATCGCGGAATTCATATCTGTAAAAGTATGTTGGCTTGGGAGAAGTTTTCTCCTGTAAATGCTAAAGGTGAAAGAGAAACTCCTTTAAATACTGGCTTGAAAGGAGATAAACTAGTTGGAAAGTATTATGTAGAATTTGATAAGCATTTTAATGCTGAGGCAATGTCAATAATTGGCGATTGGGAAGCTGGAAAGGTTGATTGCTATGATTTGTCAGTTATAGAAGAGTTTGAACGCTTGTCACTTGCCAGAATTGGGAAAGATGAAAAAGCGTTGAAAGGTTTAGATGATAAAATCAAAGACCTTGCGAAAAATCAAACTTCCCTGCTGCGAGAGGCGAAGGATATGCTTGTGAAATGGGAGGCGAGAGATCCACAAATCTATTTGCTTTGGACGACAATGAACAATTGGGTTTATAGCGGATTTGATATTACTTATAAATCCATGGGTGTTGATTTTGATAAACTATATTATGAATCGGAAACATTCCTTTTAGGAAAGGACATTGTTATGGATGGCCTTAAAAAAGGAGTCTTTTATCAAAAAGAAGATGGTTCTGTATGGATAGATCTTACTGCAGATGGTTTGGACGAAAAACTTGTTTTACGCTCAGATGGCACAGCTGTATATATTACTCAGGATATCGGGACAGCTGTAGATCGATTCAGTGATTACACAGATTTAAGTAGCATAATATATACAGTTGGTAATGAGCAGGATTACCATTTTAAAGTGTTATTCCTAATCCTTGACAAAATGGGATTTGATTGGGCAAGAAATTGCACACATCTATCCTATGGAATGGTTGATTTACCAAGTGGAAAAATGAAATCGCGCGAAGGAACTGTTGTAGATGCCGATGACCTGATGCATGAAGTTGTCGAAAAGGCAACCGAAATGACAAAGGAACGTGGACATTTGGATGGGATGACAGAAAACCAAAAGGAAGAACTTTTCCGATTAATAGGAATGGGTGGTTTGAAGTATTATCTGTTGAAAGTGGATCCAAAAAAACGAATGATGTTCAATCCAGAGGAATCGATTGAATTGAATGGAAATACAGGGCCTTTCATTCAATATGCGCATGCAAGGATCAAATCGCTTCTCGCAAAATCTGGCATCGAATTGAATTCAGCTGTCATATCAAATGCTTTGCTCCCCGAGGAAAAGGAAATAATCAAATTACTTTCGGCATTTCCTGAAACAGTGAAAGAAGCTGGGAATGAGCAGTCGCCTGCTGTAATGGCGAATTATACCTACGAACTGGTTAAGACATACAATCATTTTTATCAAACAATTCCAATCCTTATTGAAAGGGATGAGGTTGCAAAATATTTGCGATTAGTAATAAGTTTTAATGTCGCAAAAGTTATTGGTCTCTCAATGAACTTATTGGGGATTAATGTACCCGAAAGAATGTAATTATTCTTCCCAATTATCTGTACGAAAAGGAATTAAGGGGAGCTCACATCCATTACGAATGTTTCCTACTGAGTACGATTTAAAACTGTATCGAACAGCCAGAGGATTTGGGACGAGCGCTGAACTTACTTCAACTCTGTCTGGGCTATTTAGTTCAGATAATTGAAAAGATGCGATACCCGGATAAAAAATATGATCATTTCCGGCTATTTCAAAACCATTAAGGCTATCTGTATAAATGCCGTGAAGATTTTCTATATCAAGACCACCTGCCGTTTTTTTAAAAGTTATCAGCGCCTTCTCATCTTTTATTTCTATAAAATCTAAAGCAGCAAAATCAGCACAAATTGAATCTTTAAAATAGGTCTGTTTAAGGGTTGTATTTGCCAAACGTTCACCAATTGGTTGTTTGAGCTTCGGGTGTACTATTTTCGATTCATCGGGACCGACAAGATCGTTTGTGGAAATGAAACCAGTATTTTCGATCATTGTGGACGCTTTATATTGTGCCTCACGCAATTTTGCCGGATTCACAGGATTGTCATAAATAAATGGTGCGATTTCAACAATATAGAATGGCAAGTTACCAAGCCCCCATTCGTATCGCCAGAGCGTTACCATGTCCTTCAATTTGTCAGCATAAGTAGCATAACGATCGATATTTGATTCTCCCTGGTACCAAATAAAACCTTTTACAATATAATCAGTAAATGGATTTATCATCCCGTTGTACATAATGCATGGCTTTTTCCAGTTTTCATTATCTGGAATTTCTTGCTTCAAGTCTAGGTCAGTGTAATTGTCCACCAAATCTTTGTTCATCCAACCTTCAACACTTGAGCCACCCCAACTAGAATTGATAATGCCAATTGGTATATTTAATTCTTTGCGCATTTTTAATGCAAAAAAGTAGGCCACCGCGCTAAAATTCGTCACGTTTTGCGGCGTGCTAAGCAACCACTTTCCTTCGGCCGTTTTGGAGGGTGCTTCTTGACCGATTCTTTTAACTTTAAGCATTCGGACTCCATTATTGGGATTGGCGTCAGAAATAACTTTTTCCGAATTTTCAA
>CAMATR010000266.1 GCA_945861175.1 Chitinophaga pinensis
ATTATAGTATTTGAAAATAGCTAAGAATCCAACATTTAAAACAATACTTAGCCAAAACCAAAATTTCCTCCAAGTCTCTTTACTCGCAAGTTCAATTCGAATACCAGTGAAATAACCTAAAAAAGTAGAAAAAGATAGAAGAAAAACAAATCGCCAATCCCAGCATCCATAGAAAAAAAGACTTGCGCTTAGCAGCAAAATATTTTGCCATTTTATACTTTTCCCGGCAGAAATCCAATAAAGGAAAAATACAAGCGGAAAAAATAATGCAAATTCAATGGAATTAAAAATCATCAGTATTATTGTTTAGCAATTAAAATTGCAGTCTGAGATAATTCTTCTGATTTTAATTTTAATTTCTCTTTAGAAAAATCCATATCATCTATACTATTGATTGGAATTAAATGAATGTGGGCATGAGGAACCTCCAAACCAATTACCGTTATACCTATTTTACGACAAGGGAAAACAATTTTCATTTTACGCGCAACTTTTTTAGCAAAAACCATCATCGCTGCTAATTCCTCATCCTCTAAATCGAAAATATAATCAACTTCTCTTTTAGGAATTACAAGGACATGTCCTTTGACTAATGGCATGATATCCAAAAAAGCCAAAAACTGATCATTCTCTGCCACTTTATGACAAGGAATTTCACCTCTGACAATTTTAGCAAACAACGTAAGCATCAGCGGGAAATCTCGACTATTTCAAACTTAATTATGCCGCTAGGTGTCTGAACATCTGCAACATCACCTTGTTTTTTACCAAGAAGGCCTTTTCCTATTGGTGAATCAATCGAAATTTTCTTTTCCTTAAGATTGGCTTCGTTTTCGGCAACAAGCATATATTCCATCTCCATGCCATTAACAACATTCTTAATTTTTACTTTGGAAAGAATATAAACCTTAGAATTATCAATATGTGTATTATCGATAAGTCGAGCATTTGAAATTACTGCTTCAAGCTTTGAAATCTTCATCTCTAGAATACCTTGTGCCTCTTTTGCCGCATCATATTCAGCATTTTCAGACAAATCACCCTTATCCCTTGCTTCTGCAATCTGATCAGAAATAGATGGACGCAAAACCGTTCTCATCTGATGCAATTCATCTTTAAGCTTTTTTAACCCTTCTTCTGTATAGTAATTAATTTGTGACATTTCTTAATCTTTTGATCGATATTAAACAAAAACAAGAGAGCCCGTTGGACCCTCTTGAATGACAAATATAGAAAAGTTCTTTATTATTTCAAATTGATAGTTGCTCCTATTGTATGAATGATACCAAATACACCTGCGAAGCGAGATGTATATTCAATACCCAAAGCACTTTTATTTTTTCCTACGATTGCATCTAATGAAAATCCTGCCGTTGGACCAACTAATGCATTTGATCTGTTTTCGGCACCAAACAATCCTCTTTCGTAGACAAACCCTCCACGTAAATTGAAAGCTACTTTTTCACCTGTCATTCCGTAATCTAATCCCAAGCGGAATTGATCATAAGAGAATGAATTTGCTGTAAAACCTAAACCTAAATTCAATTTATTATTCTCATCAAAGATAAAATCGTATGAGCCCCCAATAGAAAGTAAAGACGGCATCTCAAATGTCGCCGATCGCTCTTCAAGGGAACCGTTGAAGGATGTGGAAAGATAAGTAACTTGCTGTGCTAAACCATCTCCCTTAAACCGCATTACCGGACCTACATTTTTCAAGGTAATACCAAACTTGATTTGATCTTGCTCTCCAGTGACATAACGAATACCTGCATCTAAAGCCACACCATTCGCCTTTAAATTTGAAATACTTTCAGAAATCACTTTAAAATTAATTCCTCCATAGATAGAGGATGAGAATGCTTTTGCATATCCAACATTAAAAACACTAGAGCGAGGTGAAAAGAAACCAATATTTCCCTCAGGGTTAGCAACTGTTGTGATTTGGATGTCGCCGTAATTCATCGACTGAACACTAACCGATATAACAGCAGATTCAGATATGCGCTGAGCTATACCAGCACTGTTGAAAGCAATGCCCGCGGAACCCATCCAATTACTGTAATTAAATTTGATTTGAGTTTTATCTGTAAAAGCTAAACCAGCAATGTTCACAAATGAACCTTCCAAACCATTTGCCGATGCAATACCAGCATCTCCTGCAGCCGAACTTCTAGCCCATGGATTAACTAACAACTGTGCAGCTCCAGCTGAACCAACACGGTCTTCGTTACCCGCATTGACTAGTATGCTGCATGCTGTAGCACCCGCTAGTAAGACACTTTTTATATTCATGATCGAATTTTTCATTTCAAAAAGTTTTATGTCTAATGTTATATACCTTGTAAATCAACTTGTCTCATGCCACCGAAGAATTTAACAATTACTTCACCGACTCCTGGAACCTCAACATGTATTAAATAAACTCCACCTGCTACAGGAATACCTTTGAAATTTGTTAAATCCCAATCGAGGGAAGTAATCGGACTATCTTTTTTGTAAGTTCTAACCAATTTACCATTTACACTGTAAATTTTCACTGTACATCTCTCAGGAAGATTGGTGATCTTAACGCGCGTGTCCAATCTATTTCTTTCGTACTCTGAGAAAGCATAATAAGGATTAGGAACGACATTTATCAATTTTAATGCTTCTGCTAGTTGATCTTGACTACCTGTTTCTGTAGCTATATCTTCCATTGACCAACCGTACATTGGCTTTCCATTGTTTTCGCCTGTTGCACTGAAGTCTTTATACTGCTTATTCACGCGCAATTTCACGGTAACGTCTGTTGAATTTACTTCTTGATTTTCCGCTAGCAATGGATATGCAATCCAAGAAATACTTCCATAGAACTCTCTTTTCGCAGTGGTAGAATTAGCAATAACCTCAAGCATCTTTTGATAAGCGTGATTAGTTGCATTGTTTTCGCCTTGAGATGGAACATATGCTGGGAAATCATACCCAGAAACAAACTTATTAATTTGTGCTTGTTTGTAGCTGAAAACATACACGGGATGCATACCCCCCATTATTGGGTTTCCAACATTGTCAACAATTCTTGAAGTAGGATTCCAAATCATATCTGCACCATTCTCTGCACCTAAGAAAGAATTCTCCCCAAAAGCCATATATAATCGAGCTCCAGATTCTAGATCGACAGCATAACCTGGGAACCATCCCATACCTGTGCCAGTTCCATCAGGATCTCCATCTTTATTTACACTATTGCTTTTTCTTAATTCTCCAGCAGCAGCGCTTTCTATTGTTAAATTAACATCTCTTCCCAGCTCGATAACAGGGCATCTTGTCCAAAGCGACTTATCGCTTGTAATAACAATATTAACACTTGGTAAGAAACTTATCGAGGCATTAGCCCTCGAAGAACCTGGATTTGACGAATTATAATATGCCAATGGCATAAAATCAGCTTGATATCCCACCAATTTGTGAGGAGCTATACCTCCTCCAAGAATTTTAGCAAACAACTTATCATCATCTTGACCAGCCTCGTCCTTATAATTACAAGGATTCAAGTGGTCTAATTCATCAGGTAAACAGTCAGTATCTGGATCTGGTGAATAATCCCCCGAACGTATCCAATTGGTAGGATAGAATGCATCATTATCTGGAACGAATCTGAGCCATCTTTTAGATGAATCGGCAAATTCAGCACTTGCATCTATAATACTGGTAGTTCTATCGTATTGGCTGCCTGTTCCTAAATACAGCTCTTGATTGATTTGCACTGAGATACCCCATTCTGGAATGATTTGTTCATTATT
>CAMATR010000267.1 GCA_945861175.1 Chitinophaga pinensis
CAACTATCACAGACCAAGAAGGGAATTAGTTACAGACGAATCAGTGACACCATATTAACCTTAAATCTGCCTGCAAATGAAGCTGATTATTTAGTCGATGTCATTTATAAATCAAAAAAAATAACATCACTTCAAGTTAGGGTTTATAAAGAAGTTAATGAAAAGGTGGTTATTGTTCCTTTGATTCCTATGAGTGATTTTCGGGATAGTTTGAAAGTAGGATTAAACGCTATATTTCTTCAGGCAAATGTTAGTTTAAACATTCAAATTAGGCCTGAATTCAAATTCAAAGACAAAGACAAGTTTCTACTATTCGATAATCCACTTACAACAGATCAATACACACGACAAATGCGTGAATTGAGAGATTTATACTTTGAAACTTTTTCTAAGGCTGATAAAAAGGCATTTTATGTTTTTATAATTCCTGGTTTCGTGAATAGTGATCTTACTTCTTTTTGCGTAAAAAGTAAGGCAGTATCTTTTACTGCATTTGACTCAACAAAATATTTTGTCAGAAACACTGCGAATATATTAGCGAAAAGCATTGGATATTTAAAAGACTCATGGGAAAATAAAGGTCCTATGAGAGGAGTCACAAATAATTTATTGGATGATGGGAGTGGACTTGAGTTAACTTATAATCAATGGGAAGACCTTCGGCACAATGCACATAGTTATTCTTATTTTGATAACTATGAAGATATCAGAACAAACAATGGTCTAGTTGCCTATTATTTCTGGAAGGAGGATGAGAATGGTAATATTAAGTTGAGTGAAAAAGATTTCTTAGGGGGTGTAAAGCGACCATTTAAAAAAAATTACGTTTCTTATCACTTAGATATTAATGAATTCTTATTCATGCCAAGATTCAAAATAGTCAATTACGTCATTTGTTATTGGCACATTTTTGCTTTTATCGTTATTTCAATCTCTTCCTTTTTTATTCGGTTTAAAATTTTTAAAAGAATTAAAAAGCGAAACCGTAAAGTTCCATTTTGGAATATCGTCTTGAGAATGATTTTTACAACTATTTCAATTGCGCTATGCAGCGTAGCTTTTGATCTAATCAATAATGGGTATGAGAAATTTGAAATTAGAACGGGATATCTCAAAGATTTAGGGAAATTAAATACTCATCAGGCAATTCAAAATATTCTATTCAGCCAAAATATTAATCAACGAAATCAAAATAAATTGAAGTCTGAAATTTTAGTTAGAAAGGATAATGGTTGGTATGTCAAAAAAAGAAAAAGAGTTCTTTATTTCGATTTGATTGAAGACACGAATAATGTGCTTCTATCTTTTAGATTTTCTGGCGATAGTGATAGTATAGTTCTTGGATCGATTGATTACAAAAAAAAAGCGATTAGTCACTATATGGTTGTGAATGAAAAAAAGCAAGATGGGAGCTTGACTAAGCAGCGGGTGTTTAATCATTTAGGTATTGAATTGACTGATAAAATGACAATTGAAGACCCTGCAAAGCGGATATTGGTTTTTATAAACGGTTATAGACCTACATCATTAGGACATAGTTTTGAAGATAACTTTGAACATATCAGAAACAAAGGATTGGAATATCCAAACACATCTAATATCATCTATAATTTTGATCGCTTTGACTATTGGCGTCCTTGGAATGAAATAGATTTAAAATTTCAAAAACGAATTAATCCAACTGATACTTACTACGCGGATGGTCATTTTTCAGTCTCGACAAGTAATCACCAAAGTTTGTTGAATTTTACAACCCTATCTTCCGTTTATCCTAAACGATGCAAAAAAGGTAAACATTCTTGTTATTCAACTAGGATGACTTCTTCTGGATTCTTTGGAGTAAAGCAACTGAAAACCGTTGATTTACATCGAATGGAACCCAATTGGGAAGGTTTTAAAACTCGCGTAAATAATGGACGCATCGCAGGCAAAAATTTGTTGCAAGTATTTAATGAAATACCAAATAAATCAGAGAATGACACCATCTATTTGGTCGCGCATAGTATGGGGTATGCTTATGCATTAGGAATTATTGGTGAATTACGTGGAAAGATAAATTTCGGTGGATTTTATATCATCGCACCAGAAAATGCCTCATGCGGAAAAGTCTTATTGAATGAATGGAAAGAGGTTTGGCAATACGGAAGTAATTTCAATAAAAGTGGGGGAGATGCACCTTGCTTATTGGATGGTGTAGCCCCTCAAGCAAAGGCAGGGGGATTGAAAAAAGCAAATAGACTTTATATTCCAGCTTCGATGTTTAAAGTGAAAGGATTTTTTGATTCGCATTTTGTCGGTTATTATTCTTGGATCTTCGATATTCCTGAAGGACAGAAAGGATACATTATGCAACACTGATATTGTCTATCAAACTGTTTAAAGCAATTCATCAATAATTTTGTCCATTGTATATCCTTCAGCTTCAGCACGATAATTACGAACCAGTCTGTGTCGAAGAATCGGTTTTGCCACTGCTTTCACATCTTCAATATCTGGGGAATATTTACCATTTAAAGCCGCTCGACATTTTGCTCCAATTATAAGGTTTTGCGAAGCTCTCGGACCAGCTCCCCACGTGATAAAATCTTTTGTGATTTGCGGAGTTAATTCTGAATTTGTACGTGTTTTACCAACTAGTTTGACTGCATATTCAAGTACATTATCACTTACAGGTATGCGCCTAATTAAATCTTGATAATGAATTATTTCTTCTGCACTTAAAATATGATTTAAGGTAACTTTATGGTCGGATGTTGTTGATTTAACAATAGCCAATTCCTCAATGTAGCTGGGGTAGTCGACCCAAATATTAAACATGAATCGATCAAGTTGTGCTTCAGGGAGAGGATAAGTTCCTTCTTGTTCAATAGGATTTTGGGTTGCTAGAACAAAAAATGGATTGGGTAACTTATAATTTTTTCCTGCAGTTGTTACAGCTTTTTCTTGCATTGCTTCAAGAAGAGATGATTGAGTTTTTGGCGGGGTTCGGTTGATTTCATCCGCTAAAATAATATTGGAGAACAATGGACCTTTGATAAATTTAAAGTTTCTGCTTTCGTCAAGAATTTCTGATCCAATAATATCAGATGGCATGAGGTCGGGGGTGAATTGAATTCGATTAAAGCTCAAACCCAAAGATTCAGATATGGTGTTTACCAGTAAAGTTTTCGCTAATCCAGGTACTCCAACCAATAAACAATGCCCTCTTGAGAAAATTGAAATCAGCACTTGATCAACAACATCATCTTGTCCAACGATGACTTTGTGTATTTCATTCTTTAGTTGTTTGTAGTGAAAAACTAACTGATCTATTGCTTCTTTGTCTGACATGTTTTTAAGATAAAATCTATTTTATTACCCAGTTGTTTTTAAATGCGCAATTCTGATATTCTTCATCAATTCTGATATAGGCATTGTTAATTTTCCCTTTTATCCATTTAGCTATTACTTTTTGCTTTTTGTCATTTTCAGCAGCCCTCTTAATTAAAGCGTAATCTTTGTTTAAATTGGCACGATGAGGCTCTGTTCTGTCCAACATTCGAATTATGCGAATTCCTTGCTTACGGTCATAAATATTCATGTAAAGACTAGGTTGAGAGATATCGCCCTTTTCAAGTGCATTGGTAATTAAGAAAATCTGCTGATCAACTTGATTCAAATCCTCCATATCCCAGGTTTGTTCTCCTGTTATAGGATTCGTAATAATCCCGCTATTTTGCATTGTAGCTTCGTCATTAGAAAATTTAATTACTGCTTCATCCCAAGTTATTTTTTTTGAATTTAG
>CAMATR010000268.1 GCA_945861175.1 Chitinophaga pinensis
TTATCTCTCAAAGGCTTTATCCAAAGATCATGCGAGGTTATGATATAAGTTTCAAATGAACTTGAATTTAAATAGCCTAAACTTGCTATCCCTTCTATAAAATGATCAATATTCATAGTGGAATTCTCACAATTACCCCAATGTTTTAAATCTAAAAAAATAACTTTATCTTTTAGTATTAAAGTGTCCAAATGCGCTAAAGCTGTTAACTTTTCATTGTGAAAGGATGAGTATTTCACACAACCTAATTCATTCGAATTTAATTGTGAAATACATCCAGAGGTATTGGTTTGAGTATATAATTCTAGATCATGATATAACCAAACTGAGCCATCTTTCGCAATTTGTACATCCAATTCAATCCCATCACACCCTTCAAGGGACAATGCAAGCTTAATAGCTTCAAGTGAATTATCATGATAAACGGATGAAAAATTTTCTAAACCTGAAGCTGCATGGCCAAATACCTTGGTTTGATAGAACTGTTTATCACGTTGACATGAAGACAGTATTAATATTAGAAATGAAATGAAAATTTCTTTAAAACGCATACCCTATTCCGCTTGCAAGTGAATAGCCTATTGTACCTATGGTATTTCTTTTGAATTCATAAGTATTAAAACTATTTTCCGCGTGATAACCCGCTAATATATCTGCTTTGAAATAAAATCTTCTGTTGGTTTTTAAACTCCAACCAACCATTAAGTCGTTGTAATTTACTCGACCTTTTTTTCCTGCAAAAGCGTTTAATTGGACTGTTGAAAAAGAGTACTGAAAAAGAGGACCACTCACAAATCTTTGATTTTCGATAATAATCCAAGTTGTGTTAAAACCTAGTCTTGGGAAAAACCTTGATTGAAAGAATGATCGAATAATTCCAGATTCTAGGGAGAGAAAAGAAATTGTATTATGATTTTTACACCCTAAAGCTATTCCAGTAAAGAAATCTTTTTTATCGATTGATAAACGATATGTAAGAGAAAAATCAGGATTTTTTTGAGAAAAATGGGGTTGATGAAATAGTGAGAAAAAAAGAAAAAAAAATATTATTCTCATAACCAATATTTAAAGCAATGAAGATTTAAATTTTTGGGCATTTTTTACAATGAATACCTTTTTTCTTATACTTTTTACAGCAATTTTTCTTTTTTAAGCAAGAACAACTAGCACACTCAAATTGATTTGATGCTAATTGGATTATAAACTTTTCTTCTTGTTTTATCACTATTTAGAATAATTCCAAACAAAGGTAGAAAAAAATTGAAAAAAAATAAAATTATAGCAAAATAAGTTGCGCCTCTCGAAAAGTATTTGCGTGTGCTTCTATGATGTGTTTTATTTGGGGGCTATAACCTCCACCCATACTGCAAACAACTGGCACATTCAATTGACGAACAGTTTCAAACACCTTTCTATCACGTTTACGACAGCCATCTAAAGTAAGTGCTAATCTCCCCAATTTATGAGTCTCAATAACATCAACACCAGATTGATAAAATATAAAATCAGGAATAAAATCTTTACAAATCTTATCCAAAGATTTTTCCAACAGAAACAAATACTCCTCATCCTTTACCCCATCTAAAAGCTCAACATCTAAATTAGAAAGTTCTTTTTTCAATGGATAATTATTCTTTCCATGCATACTAAATGTGAAGACTTGAGAGCTCTTGGAAAAAATACTTGCAGTCCCATTTCCTTGATGAACATCCAAATCAATAATCAAAATTTTTTCTGCAAACGCTTTATTTAGAAGCCATTTTGCCGCTATTGCTTGATCATTTAATAGACAGAATCCTTCTCCTCTGTTACTGTATGCATGATGTGTTCCTCCAGCTATATTCATTGCGACCTTTTCCTTCATTGCAATTTCAGCACACATCCTAGTACCTTCCATGATCATTAATTCACGCTTAATCAAGGCTTTATTGTGAGGAAAACCGGAAACTTTCTGTTCTCTTTCACTCAATTGTAAATTAACTAATCGGTCTACATATTTTAAATCATGAGCGGCTAAAATAAGTTCTGTTTCTATTTCTTCTGGAGAAATTAAATCAAGATGATTAATTGCACCCTCATGCAGCAATTGTTTGGGAAGAAGATCATACTTCTCCATTGGAAATCTATGACCATCAGGCAAAGCCTGCACATACTCCTGTCGAAACGCAACTTTCATGTCCTTTTAAAACATTTGAATGAAAATTTTGTTTGGGTAAATCAATTACGATTCAATAATATTTCAATGCAAAGAATTGATTTTGAATTTTTTACTTTTTGAATTCCATATTTAAATTGGGATTCGGATTTTATAAACATGGTTAAAAAACCCAGTCCTGCTCCGCCTTTTTGGGAAAGCTCTTCTCTACTCAAAACATCTAGATATAGTAATTTCAATTGATCGGGATTCATTGCATTAATATGCATTAAGTAGCTAAGGGTAGGGTCAACTTCTTCTTGTTCAATTATATTCCCAAAAACAATTTTATATGTTGTATTATTTTTTGCTAAAATTAGGAAAGCTAATTGTTGTCCTTTCTCATCAGCAGCTGCGTGTTTGTAAATATTTTGAAGCCCCTCAATCAGAATTGAAAATGCACGCTTTACCGTTCTTTTCATTTCTCCACTCGAGATCATAAGATCTTCTGCAGCATTGGCAATACTATTTATTAAATCATGAGAAAAAACACCTAAATGACTCAAACAAATAATTCTATTTTCTGACATTAAAAGTTCTGATGTCTCTTCGTACTTTTGCTTTATAGCCACAGCGATATTGCCATCCATGGTTTCAATCATTCCGACAAAAATAAAACTAACGAATCAAATGAACAAAACCTTGTTCTTTTTGACCTTCAGCTGTATTAATTAAGTAGGTATATACCCCTTCTATCAATCTCTCTCCAGAAAGATCCAGACCTTTCCAATCATTTAAATAATTCTCAGACTCGAAAACTTTTTGTCCCCATCTATTTAAAATCACCAAAGATGTATTTGGCTTGAGTCCTTTAATTTCAAATATATCATTCACACCATCGGAATTATCTGTAATTACATTAGGAATCTCCAAATTACTGATAATAGTTATAATCTTAAGAGTAGAGTCAATGCATCCGTTGGCATCCGTAACTATAAGTAAAACTTCATAACTTCCGTCATTTTCAAAAGTATATGAAATATTCTCAGAAGAAATTGTCAATGAATCTATGTTCCAAACAGACGTCAAAATATTCTGTGAAACATTATCAAATATTACTTCTTGATTAACATCTGGATTCTGTGGCAAATAATTAAATTCGGCAATAGGATTTTCAGGCGCTAAAATATTTACAGGTCCAAGGTTTGAACTGCAACCATAAGCATCTGTCACAGTTAGTATATAAAATCCAGGTGAAATATTAATCAAATCTAGCGTTGATTGCGTTGTATTAGTCCAAGAGTAGGTATATGTGCTTCCAGCAGCAATTATAATTCCATTAATTGATCCACTGGAAAGACAAGTGGGTTGAATAATCTCCATAACTGTAGAATCTATAATGGGTGCGGAAAGTGCATCCACAATTATTGAAACGGTTGCTGTACATCCTTGAACATCCGTGACTGTTAATATATAATTGCCTGCTACTGCATTTGAAATATCCGGCTCAGTCGATGACAAACCATTCCATTGGTAACTATAAGCTGGAGTCCCCCCGGAAACTAAAACTCCCGAGATTCCGCCATCAGCCTGTCCACAATGTTCAGGTTGAACTAAAACACTTGAAACATCAATGGATGGCGCAACCGA
>CAMATR010000269.1 GCA_945861175.1 Chitinophaga pinensis
GTCTGTGATAGTTGTATACGGATGCTGTCTTGTTTAAAATAACGTGGATTTTTTATCTGCAAATCAATTAAACCTATCACATTAGTAGGGAGTGATTTTATCGGTATAAGGATTTTTTCCTTGCGATCATTTAAAAGCGTATCATAATGATTAGACCAAGCTTTGAATCCAGGACTATCAAATCCAAAAAAGTCTTTTTTATTCTTGACAAAGTAAAAATCTACCTTTTTATTGTTGTTATTATTTATTTGTGAATACGATGTTAATGCTGCAAAAATTGAAGCGCTAATTATGAAATATTTGAGAAAATTGCTCAATTTTCGTATTAGTGATTATTTAATCATTTGAATAAAAAGTTCTGTCCCAGCCCTCGGCTCTATCGAATTATAGCATGTTTCAATAGACACGGATGCAAAAAAAGGTTTAAAAACATCCATATATTCCGATTGACTTCCACCAAATGGCGGGCCTCCTTCAAATTCGCGATCGAACAATAAGCCTACTAGTTTTCCATTTGGATTTAATAGAGAAGAAATTTTTTTAGCATATGCTCCTCGCAAATTTGGATCAATTGCGCAAAAAAATGTTTGTTCAATAATCAAATCGTATTTCCCATCATGCAAAAAGAAATCTCCTATATGAAGATTTGCTTGAGGAAAGTTTAGATTTCGACAATGAAATTTATGAAGTGGTTGTGATGCAAAATCCAATAAATGAATATTATTAAATCCTTTATTGAATATAAATTCACCCTCGTAACCAGTTCCGCATCCTGGAATTAATATTTTGAGCTTCTTATTAGAAATCCCATCAATATATTCTTTTATTGGTGGAGAAACCTTTCCCAAATCCCACCCAAACTGATTATTCAAGTACCGATTATTCCAATAGTGGGCTGTTAAAAAATCTGACATGACTTAAAGTTAATGAAATAAAAAAATCCCGTCCTTTCGAACGGGATCTAATTTCTATTAAAAAAATTTTATCTTACTAAAACCTTCTGAACCCCTGATGAAGTTCCGTTTGATACATTAACAATGTAATAACCAGGTAGAACGTTTGAAAGATCAACCTGCTGATTATCTGTAATCTTTCCATTGATAATAAGTTTACCAGCAATGTCTGTAACAAAATAATCCCCTTCTTGAATATTTTCAATTGTAAATAAACCCTCTGTTGGGTTTGGTGAAATTCCAAAACTCAATACCTCATTAACTAAACCTGCCGAAATGGGACGAACATCAAAAACAATTGTCCCGGGAGAAACACCCACATCAAAACTAGTCAATTCGTCATTGTTTGAACTGAAAATATGTACTTTACCAAATGAAAAGTAATCTGTTTCGCTTGTATACAAATTTCCTGAAACTGGTTCTTGGGCTAATTCATAATAACTCAAAGAATGACCATTAACAGGACCAACAACATTCATAAGGTTAATATCAAATTCATTTAGGGTATTCTCCATTGAAATTTGATAAACTAACTTATCGTCTCTCAAGGCTGAAGTTCCACATCCAGTTGATGCGGTGGCAATATTTACCGTAGAATTTGAGGTGCCATCGAGGGCTATTTTCGAAACAGATGAACCCGACCAATCTTTATTATTTACCGTGTAAAGAAATGACCCAACTTTAACAAGGTTATCTGGATTTTTGCCGTCTGGCCCTAAATCCAATTCATTACCATATGTCAAAGTATTCAAATCTAATTTACCGACAAAACCTTTTTCATTACCCCAGTCAAAACCATTATTCACGGCTATGTATGCTGAAGAACCGTCTACAACTATATTTTGTGAAGCATATTTAGGTCCTTGGGCTGTGTCAATAGCTACAATTAATGACAAATTCGAGGCATCATATACGTGCAAATAAGAATCGTATTGTTGATATTCTCCTCGAGTTGCAATAAGTTTATTTTGATAAATCCCCAAATTTCTCACACCTGGACAGTCAACGACAGCGACCTGAGTGTTGGTATTCAAGTCAAACTTAAAAATCTTTGTGTCTGCGGCGATATAATAATAACCTTGATCTATCAATAAATCAGAGGCAAAACGCATACCGAAAAGGGTATCTATTGAATTGTAAACATCATTAATAGGGTCATATGAACCTACTGTAACAGGGACCAAAATTTCACCAGTGGTGTAATCTTGATAACCTTCATTTAGGACTAGAGCCTGATGAAGATAGTTTTGAGCATTTGAAATTCCTGCGCTCAAAGCAAAAATAAACAGTAATTTTTTTTTCATTTTCTAAATTTTAAAATTAAATAATTAAAACAGAAGAATGAAAAAAGAAGGACAAGGTGAACGACGGATGTTCACTATGAGCCCGACTTTAATCTGAAGTCTTCTCAACATGTTTCGGGCAAGTATTCTGACTTCTACCAAATCCTACTCCCCTTCCCATCCTTTACAGACAGTGGTTTTTTGAGTAAGATTTTACGGCAGTTACAGCTGCAGATACAGTTCCGGATTCAAACCGGATTCCTTATTAATCCACTAAGTGGAACCAAAAACGTTGTAAAATAAACTAAATATTCTTTGAGCGAACAAATTAATTTAATTTTTCTGAATTTTATTCCAACTTCAATGTGTATTGCAGCATCAGTGTTCGAGGTGGTTCAATCTTAAGAGGACGCAGGGAATAAGAGCGATTCAGAATGTTCGATCCAATAAGAGCTAGTTTATGCTGTGCCGAAAACTGATAGGACAAACGTGCATCAAATATCCAATTACCAAAGCGATGATTACTAAAATAATCCATATATCGAATATTTTGAAGTACGTCAACATCATTGGTCAGTTGTTCAAAATCTTTAATAATTGCGTCCATATTTACAATTTTACTAAAGTATTTTGCACTTGCTCCAATGCCCAATTTTCGGGCTAAGGTGACTTCGGCGTCCATTTTTACATTGTGCAGAAAGCGGTATTTCAAAATGTTATTTGAAGGATCGAGCGAAGTTGTTTTATATGTAAAAACCCTATTGATAGAATCTGTCGCATACACATAGTCTGGACTCAGTGTTGTGGGAACAATGTAGTTATACCCAGCTACAAAGACCATTTCAGCTTTTTTAGAAAGCTTTGCAGTTCCAGTGAATGAAGCATCTAAGCCAATAACACGCGAATTTCCCGTATTCAAAAACATAAAACCTGCACTTGATCCTAATGCCTCAGGTGTTGTCAAAGGACGCCAAATTCCAAACATATATTCAATCGTGTTTTGGTATTCTTGCCAGAAACCAGCAAGGTCAAGGTAGCCATACAATTTTCCAAATTTCAAACCTTGCTTAATTCCAATCTCTGCATTCCAGCTACTCTCGGGTTTAATGTTTGGATTTGGAAACACACCCATATTACCTACTCCAGTTTTGATAAAACGTTCCGTAATTGTAGGAAACCTGAAGCCTTGTCCATAAGAAGCTCTCAAGTAAGTTTCTTGGTAAATCTTAATACTCGTGCCCGCACGGAAAATTGGTTTCATCGCAGTAATAGAATCATTCAGCTGAAAATACTCCAATCTTCCGCCAGTAGAAAAATTTAGGGTCTTGTTTATTTTGCTTTCAATTTGTGTATACGCAGAAACGTTCAGCAATTGATTGTAGGGGGTTCCGGATCCTACATAAATATTGGAGTATGAATCAGTGTAGGCTGAAGTTAATCCTCCAATAAAATCAAGTCCTTTCAATTGTGGATAGCTTTTTTGGAATATATAATCACCATAAAAGGTTGTTGCGCGATTTGACTGACCGGCCGTCATATCA
>CAMATR010000270.1 GCA_945861175.1 Chitinophaga pinensis
TAACTGGCGACAATGACGAAGGAAAACGTGAATTAGACAACTTCATTAATCCCGGAGAAAAATATCCTGTGATTGCCACCACATCTGAATTAATGACAACTGGCGTTGATGCACAAACTTGTAAAGTAATTGTGTTGGACGCCAACATCAATTCAATGACAAAGTTCAAACAAATCATTGGTAGAGGAACTCGAATCAATGAAGAATACGGAAAATTATATTTTACCATTCTTGATTTTAGAAATGCAACGGATTTGTTTGCCGACAAAGATTTTGATGGAGACCCAATTCGTGTAAAACCAGTTTCGCAAGACGAAGATTTATCATTGGTGGTTCTTGAAGAAGAAGAAAACACTGTAACAGTTTTAGACGAAGCAACAGGAGAAGAAATCGTATTTGAAAAAGCGAAAATTCGTTATCCAGATGGTTCTTCCTTAAATGGAGACTGGGTAGCAAGAGAACCGGATGCAAGAAGAGAAAAAATTTATGTAAACGGTGTGGACGTTTCAGTTTTGGTAAGTCGTGAAATGTATTTTGACCAACACGGTAAACCAATCACTACAAGTTTAAAAGACCACACCAAAGAAATCATCAAAGAAAACTTTGCTTCGTTAGATGACTTCTTAAATAAATGGAACGCTACCGACCGCAAAGAAGCCATAATTGCTGAATTGCAGGAACAAGGCGTAATGGTAGAAGCCTTATATGATGCAGTAAACAAAGAAGTTGATTTGTTCGATTTGATTTGTCACGTTGCATTTGACCAACCACCATTAACACGTCAAGAAAGAGCCAACAATGTAAAGAAGCGAAACTATTTTACAAAATATGGCGACCAAGCCAAAAAAGTATTGGAAGCATTGTTAGACAAATATGCTGACGAGGGCATCACTAACATTGAAAGTATCGAAGTATTGAGAATAAACCCGTTTGATGAATTTGGTTCACCACTTGAAATCATAAACGAGTTTGGAAGCAAAATAAAATATTTGCAAGCCGTAAAAGAATTGAAAATTGAATTATATAAAGTAGCATAAATGAAAATAAGACAAATAATTGATAAGATTGACGAAAACCAACTTTTCGTACCAGCATTTCAGAGAGAATATGTTTGGAAAAGAAATGATGCAAAAAATCTAATCTCATCACTAATAAAGGACTATCCCACAGGAACAATGCTCACATGGGAAACAAACAAACCGCCTGAACTGAAAGGGAAATATAAGTACGATGAAAACAAAGGAGCTGTAAAGATTATTCTTGATGGTCAGCAACGAATTACAACCCTGTATATGTTGATGAAAGGTTTAATACCTCCATATTATACAGAAAAAGAAATAGAAAATGACATTAGAAATCTTTATGTAAATGTTGAGACCCTTGAGTTAGAATATTACAAGGTTAAAATGATGGAGAATAATCCTCTATGGGTTAACATAACGGATATTTTTAAAGGTTTAGTTAGAGAAAGAGACATTACAGACGAATTAGAAAAACGCAATAATGGTGAACGACTTCCTCGAGAAAGAGAAACTATAATTTCGAATAATATTGTTTCAATTAAAAGAATAGAAGACAGAGATTTTTTAGAGCAAATAATTCCAGTAAAAGCAACAATAAAAGAAGCGATTGATATTTTTTATATTGTTAATGCAAGTGGTGTAAACCTAACCGATGCAGAATTAGCCTTGGCTCAAATCTCAGGTTATTGGCCTAATGCAAGAGATTTATTTAAAAAGAAATTACAAGACTTAGAAAAACAAGGATGGGTATTTAAACTTGATTTCGTTGTTTATGCCTTATTAGCAGTGACCCACAAAATGGGTTCAAAAATGGAAAAACTCCATACTGCTGATAACAAAGAAAAATTAATGGAGGCTTGGAAAAAGTTGGACGGGTCTGTCCTCGATTATGTTTGTAATTTATTGCAAAGTCAGGCGTATGTTGACCACACAGATGAAATCAACTCTGTGTATGCACTTATTCCTTTGATTGCTTACACATTCAATAAACCAGATGGAAAGCTGAATGAAGAAGAGATTAAAAAGACAATAAAATGGTTTTACTATTCTCAAATAAGAAACCGATATATCAGTCAGTTACCACAAAAATTAGACAAAGACATTGGTATTGTCAATGACAATCCTAATCCATTTGATACCATGCTTGCATTAATTGATGAAGAAAGACCTTTAGAAATAAAAGCTTCTGAATTTATTGGCAGAGATATTCGTCACCCGCTTTTTTCTTTAATGAAGTGGTATTTCAAAAGTAAAGGTGCCGTTTGCTTAGGAACTGGTTTATCGCTGAGAAAAAACATGGGTAAAAAGTATAGTTTGGAAAGAGACCACATATTTGCCTATTCTGTTTTAAGAGATTCGGGTATCTATGATATGGAAAATCAATTCCATTATGCGATAGCACAAGAAATTACAAATAGAGCAATGCTTACATCAACTGAAAACAGAGAGAAATCGGCAATGTTCGCAGATGTTTATTTGTCTAACGTAAAAAAACAATTTCCAAATGCTTTAAAACTTCAAAGCATACCCGAAGATGAAAATCTTTGGAAAGTTGAGAATTACGAAAAATTCTTGGAGACAAGAAGAGAAACTCTTGCAAGTGAATTGAACACATATCTTAAAACTATTTCTATCGGCCAAGTTAGCGTTTCAACAACGGTAGATTTAATGGATATGATACAATCTGGTGAACATGGTTTCCTTGAATTTAAATCTACTATGCGTTGGAATTGGAAAGAAAATAAGTTGGATAAAAAAATGGAAGAAATTATCCTTAAAACAATTTCAGCTTTTAGTAATGCTGAAGGTGGTAAACTTTTAATTGGCGTTACTGATGAAGGTGAAATATTAGGATTAGAATCCGATTACAATACGTTTAAAGAAGCCAATAAAGATCATTTTGAATTACACTTACGAAACATTGTAAACAATGCATTTGGCAAAGAATATACAGCTACCAATTTAAACGTAAGATTTCCAATTGTAAACGATGCGGAAATATGTGAAATTGATATTAAGGCTTCTAACAAGCCATTGTATCTTGAAGTTGCAGATAAAAACGGTGCCGTGCAAAAGAAATTTTACATACGTAGCGGAAATACTTCACAGGAATTGGATATACAAGAAACTGCTTCTTTTATCATTAAACGATTTTAATAAAAGGAAAGAATGAGCAATATAGGAGGCGTAATAAAAAGCATACAAACCATAATGTGGCAAGACACAGGCTTGAATGGCGATGCACAACGCATTGAGCAATTGGGCTGGATGCTTTTTCTAAAAATATTTTCGGATAAAGACAAAGAATTGGAGTTACTGGACGACAAATACACATCTCCTATTCCCGATAAGTTTCATTGGGTAAAGGAAAAAGGCAATTGGGCGGGTGATGATGAAGGAATGACTGGTGATGAATTGTTGGAGTTTGTAGACAGACAATTGTTTCCTGCACTTCGCAATTTAGATTTAAGCACAGGCAACCAGCGTGCAGTAATTGTGCGTGAAGTATTTGAAGGCAATAACAACTATATGAAAAGCGGCATCAACATTCGCAAAGTGTTGAACAAGCTGAATGAAATTGATTTTAACATTGCCAAAGACCGCCACGCTTTTGGAGAATTGTACGAAACCATTTTAAAAGAACTGCAAAGTGCTGGCAAAAGCGGTGAGTTTTATACACCACGAGCCATCACGCAATTCATTACCGAAATGATAAATCCGCAATTGGGCGAAAAGGTGCTTGACCCTGCTT
>CAMATR010000271.1 GCA_945861175.1 Chitinophaga pinensis
ATTTAGAAAAGGTAATGGAGTTGGTTAAACCAGAAGAACGAGGTTCAGGACCAAACAAAGCAATGGTTATTGAAGCTTCTAAATACTTGGGTGACTACTATGTGAACTCTGCGGAGAAAGATATTGCAAAGGCAAAAACATATTGGACAATTGTGAAAGAATTGGATGCTACAGATAAGCAAGCGGAAGCTTTCTTTAAAAAGTACGGCATCTAATAATCTTGAATTTAGTTGAAATGAAAAAGCCACTTTTTTAAGTGGCTTTTTTGTTAGATATAAGTGAGGATAAGATTTGAAAACTGTTGAATTCTAGGTTTATCGTTGATTTCCCTTGCAATTTGCAGACCTTTAATATAATGGTCGATGGCTTCATTAATAGTGCCATTTTCACCACAGATATTTCCCATTTCTAGATGCTGAATCATCGCATTAATAAGATTATTTGAATTATCGACTGAAGGCATTGACGGTTTCATTAAGAAAGTTGTTTACTTTAATTTATAGTTATTCAGATGTAGGTCAAAATTAAATTTGAAAACTGCTGAACCCTAGATCTGTCATTGAGGCTTTTAGCAACATCTAATCCTTTTAGATAGTAATCAATTGCTGAATCAGAATCTCCTTTTTGACAATGTAAATCCCCAAGCTCTAAAAATATTAGCATGTTAATTTCTTGACTATTGGCTTTTTTTTCATCGATTTGTGCGTACGTATTTCCCATGTCACAAAATAAATGCTCCCGCATTAACATAAGATTAGTCAATAGCTAACAAAAGGTTAATTATAAGTCAAGTTCAGACAAAAAAAATCCCGCCATTTCTGACGGGATTTTTTTTTTGTTAATTAGATGTAATTATTTAATCACATTCATTTCATCTACAATGTGCTTCGCTCCCGAGAACTTCTCAATTAGCCATAAAACATATCGAATATCAACGTTGATTGTTCGTTGAAGTTTGTCATCAAAAATCACATCGCCTGCCATTGCTTCAATGTTTCCATCAAATGCCAAACCGATCAATTCACCCTTTCCATTGAGAACTGGGGAACCAGAGTTACCCCCAGTAATATCATTATCAGTCAAGAAACAAACTGGCATGTATCCTTTGTTATCAGCGTATTGACCGTAATCTTTGTTTTTGTGCATTTCCAACATGCGAGCAGGAAGGTCAAACTCAGCATCTCCAGCTTTATACTTTTTAACCAAACCATCCATAGTTGTATAGAAATTGACTTTCGCATCATTGCGCTTGTCAGCAGGTAAAGAACGAACCTTACCATAAGTCAATCTCAATGTAGAGTTTGCGTCCGGGTATTGAATAGGTGCCATTTTCGATTCTCTCAATCCTTCAACCAACAATCGGAACGAAGCTTGATAATCATTTTGTGCTTTAGCGATTTCATCTGATTTACTTGATAAATGCAAAATCAAATCATTTGAAAGCACATAGATTGGATCGTTTGTAACCATACCTTCAGAAGGTAAATCAAGAAAAGCCATCAATTTTTCTTCCGAGGTAAACAAACTCAAGGCAAACAATGAATTGACATATTTGTCATAGTCTGAACCTATTTTGGATACCGATGGCGCAATGGTGTATCCTATAGATTTTGTTGCGTAAAGTGCAAGTTGAGCTTTTAAAATATCCTTCTCAGCCAGCAAATACATTTCCTGAAAGAACGCTTTTATTGTTGCTTCAATTTCTGGTCGCATCTCTACTTGTTTCGCAGCATCAGCTGTTGCATATCCGCTCAATTGTCTACCAAGTGTTCTTGCAATTGTACCGAAAGCAGATGTACGCAACAATTGTTGCAGGTAATTATCATGGCGTGACTTTTCGTTCGTCAACTTGTAATAGTTATTGATTGTAGCCACAATATTTCCATACTTTGCTTTGTTTTCAGCTTTATTCGCCCATTTATTGAACTTCGCCTCTTGCTCTGCCTTCAGTTTTGCAGTTTGAAATTTTGACAAAGCATCTATCATACCTTGACGATTTTTCCAATAATTAGCAACACCTGCATATTTTGAAGCGTAGATCAAATTCACGGCATCACTTTGATCCATGTATTTTTTCATGGCATCCATTCCTGTTTTTGAGCCTTCAACCCAAGCTGGATAAGCAAATTTCACGTTTTGTTCGATTCCGCCTGCAGGCATCCAACGATTGGTTCTTCCAGGGTATCCTAGAATCATTGCAAAGTCATTTTCCTGAACTCCACTGATATTTACTTTCAGATGACGTTTTGGTTTTAGTGGAACATTGCTTGTTGAATAATCTGCTGGATTTCCGTTTGCGTCCGCATAAACACGGAACATTGAAAAATCTCCTGTGTGACGCGGCCATTCCCAGTTGTCTGTGTCGCCACCATATTTCCCAACACTTTCTGGAGGAGTACCTACTAAACGAACATCTTTGTAATCTTGATAAACGAAGTAGTAAAACTCGTTTCCTTGAAAGAAAGAGCGCACTGAAACAGTGTATTTACCACCTTCATTATTTTCCTTTTCAATCAATGCAATTTCTTGGTTGATCGCTTTCTCACGCTCAGCTTCAGTCATTCCAGCATTTACCTTCGCAAGAATGCGCTTGGAAACATCGTCCATTCTAACAAAAAAGCGAACATACAGACTTTGCGGTTTTAACTCTTCTTTTTTAGAAGGAGCCCAATAACCATTCTTTAGGTAATTTGTTTCTGGAGTTGATAGTTCAGCAATCGCATCGTATCCACAATGGTGATTTGTAAGCAATAACCCGTCTTTAGAAATAACTTCTGCTGTACATCCACCATTGAATTGAACAATTGCATCTTTCAAAGAGTGATTATTAATCGAATAAATTTCTTCGGCAGTAAGCTGCAATCCCATTTTCTGCATGTCGCGTTGATTCAGACGATCGATGAACATTAAGAACCACATTCCTTCATCTGCTCGAGCAAAAGACCCGATAAGTAATATAAAGGCTACTAAAGTAACTTTGAATTGTTTCATATTTTTTTAATTGATTTAAAATTCTTGCGGCACTAAAATAACAACAATTATGCAATATTTTCGCCCCTTCAACACGAACTATGCCCGTTTATCTTATAATTAGTTCGTCAGCGAAGATCCAGGTGTTACTTCCTGCGCCCAAATGCCAATCTGGGCATTTACCATAGTTTTTAGCTATGATCCTAATCTTTTTTATGGCTACCTCTTTTTGAGTTTTCCTAAAAAACTCCATTTTCATTGGACCAACATAACTACTAAAACTTGGGATAATTCCAGGATTTACTACATTAGAAGCAAAGGAAACATTCGTAGAAATAGTGGGAAGTGATTCAAAATGAGTCCCATCATAGGAAATCTCGATTTGAATTTCAGAAGGAAAAAAGATCCATGACTTCATATCTTGTAAACAACTGATACCAATTTCAGATAGCATTCGGGCCGAATCGAAATTTACTTCTACTACTAAATCTTGATTCCAAAAACCTTGAAAATCACCAGTCCTGAATTCCTTTCCCCCTTGAACCCCATCAATTAATGAGTTCGGTCCTGAAGCAGAGTACTGAGCCGCGTAGTCGGTCTCTAATTTTAAATTAACTGATTTATCACGCTTAATAAAATCACCAATAACCCAATCTCCAGAAAGAGTAGTCGTTTCATTTTTCGTTGAATAAATAACGATGGTTCGAGCTTCTATGCGTTTGTTAGAAGTAATTTTAATTGGAGTAGAGTAGGTATACGTTTTTTCAGGT
>CAMATR010000272.1 GCA_945861175.1 Chitinophaga pinensis
ATGATCAAACCTTCGAATTGAATGAATTTCTTCAAAACAAGGAACAATACTACAACTATATCCTGAAGGAATTCCTTAAGAAAAACAGTTCTTCGGTGGTGGATGAATTGCGAAATATGGAAGACCCAATGAAGAGAATCAAAAAAAACATGAGACACTAATTTGGAATTTAAACGTGCATGAAAGAGATTGAAGTTGTCGCAGCAGTTATTCAAGAAAATGACAAAATACTTTGTATGCAAAAGGGTGAAACGAAATACGCTTATACCTCCTTCAACTATGAATTTCCGGGAGGCAAAGTCGACCCTAGCGAAACACTTGAAATTGCATTGAAACGCGAAATTATGGAAGAACTTTCGATGCACATCACCATCGAATCAAAGCTTCTGACCCATCATCATACTTATCCGGATTTTAAAATCATCATCCATTTCTTCCTCTGTCGAACCACCGACAAACAACCGACTTTGAGTGAACACATCAACTTTCAATGGCTGCAAAAGAATGAACTCAGCGACTTGGAATGGGCCGCCGCAGATATTCCTGCTGTTCAAATACTCGCGGATCTGCCTTGAAAATTGAAAAAATACCGTATATTTAGTTCAAATATCTGATCATGAAACAATTTCTTACGCTCCTGTTATTTTTTCATTACACCGCTCTGTTTGCGCAAAATGAAGGTGCTAATTTTCATGCCTATCAGAACATTCACGAAATCCGTCTGACTTTCCATCAAAATGCCTATTGGGATTCACTCATAGATGGTTACGCCGGTGATTTTTACATAAAAGCCGATATTGAAATTGATGGTGTTTCGCTTGCTGATTGCGGCGTAAAGATGAAAGGCAATTCATCCTACAATAACCCGAGCGTGAAGAAATCATTTAAGTTGGATTTCAATGAGTTTGTAAATGCCCAGAACTATGATGGTTTGAACAAACTCAACCTAAACAACTCATTCAAAGACCCTACCCTGCTGCGTGAAAAACTCATGTTTGATTTTCTAAATGCAAACGGTTGTTACGCCCCGCGAGCGCACTTTGCCAATGTGTACATCAATGATCAACTGTGGGGACTTTACACCACCGTAGAAGAAATCGATAAAACTTTTTTGAGCAATGCTTTTCAGGATGACAAAGGAAATCTATTCAAAGGAGACCCTTCAGGAGATTTAAAATGGTTGGGCACGCAGCAGTCGCTTTATGAACCAAAATATGAACTCAAACTCAATGAATCGCTGAACGATTGGACGGATCTCATCACATTCATCAACACGCTAAACAATACGCCAACCAATCTTCACGAGGCCCTCAACCCCATTTTCGATAGTGAAAATTTTATCAAAACCTGGGCGGCACACAACCTGTTCGCCAATTTGGATTCATACATTGGAAGTGGGCACAATTATTACCTGTACCACGATTCGTTGACCTCCCAATTCAAATTCATTTCGTGGGATGTCAATGAAGCATTTGGAAATTTCAACATGGGAATGTCTGTGCCTCAGCTGGAGCAAATGACTATTAATTACTTCAGTCCGCCTTCAGGCAACCGTCCTTTGATAGAGAAACTCATGGCCGATTCGACATATTATGCCATGTACGAAAATGTTATTTGCACCTATCTGGATTACAATTTCAGTCCGGCCGGCATGTACCATCGAATTGATTCTTTGGCCAACCTCATCCGCCCATCCGTCTATGCCGATCCCAACAAATTTTTCACCAATCAGCAATTTGAAAACAACATTTCGAATGACATCAATGTCCCAGGAACACCCGGTGGATCAAATATTGCAGGATTGAAATCGTTCATCAACGACCGCAGAAACGCTGTTGCAACACAAATAGCTGATTATTGCATTTTGGGAATGGACGAATTAAAATCTTCAGCAACATTCAATGTTTATCCAAATCCAAGCAGTGACGAGGTGACAATTGAAGTTCAAGACCACAAAAACTATTCTTTTATAATTCGCGATTTACAAGGTAAAATTTTAAAATCGGTAGAGTTAAACTCTGGTATTGCAACTTTTAATGTTTCAACCCTCTCAAACGGTATTTATTTCATCCAAGAATCTCATGGATTAGAAAAAGGAAGAATGCTTATTGTAGCCCATGAATGAATCTTGAACTTAATCGCTCTTAACTTGTTAATTTTGAAAGAAACTAAAACAAAATGTCGGAAATTCTTGATGCTTTAAATTGGCGATACGCAGTAAAAAAATTCAATGCTGATAAAAAAGTAAGCAAAGAGGATATTGAAACGATATTGTCTGCTGTGCGCTTGGCACCATCCTCCTATGGAATTCAACCATTAAAAATTCTAGTCGTTGAAAATCCTGAATTGCGCAATGAGTTGCGGTCTTTTGCATATGATCAGTCCCAAATAAGTGACGCTTCCTGCTTGTTGGTGCTTTGTGCATACAACGAAATTACAGAATCAATTATTGAAGGAATGATTCAATTCACAGCCGCAGCCAATGGGCAAGATATTTCAGAACTTTCCGAATTCCAAAAACACCTTATGACTGCTATTTTACCCATGGAGAAAATGGAAATGAAAAAATGGAATGACCACCAGGTATACATATCCCTTGGACATCTGCTTCAAACTTGTGCCCATCTGCGCATTGACTCAATACCCATGGAGGGATTTAAATCAGAAGAGTTCGACCGTATCCTCGGCTTGACCGAAAAAAATCTGCACTCTGTTGTCCTATGTCCTATTGGTTACCGATCTGAAGAAGACGCTCGTCAACATTCGAATAAGGCTCGCAGATCTTTAGAAGATTTAGTGGAATTTATTTCTTAATGAACTAAAAACCGCAACTGATCCTGATGGGACTTCCCCTCATGTACTTGAAATAAAAAGAAGCATTAATAATCCCAACTTTTTCATAATCTCTGCGTTTTTGTTTCTAAATTAACTAATTTGGTTGGCAAACTTTGCTCACGTTTAAGGCAACTATAAGGAGTATTCATGAAATTCTAATTTACAGAATTATGTGGTCAAAAGGATTGACTTTTATTTTTATCATTTTATTTCCCATCTTATCTATCTCTCAATTTGGCTTTGAATTTTCCGATTCTATTATAGTAAAAAAAGGCAACGACACATTAGAACTAGCTTGGAGTGGAGGCTTAAGTTATGCTCAATTTTCTGATCTTGATTATGACTTCGACGGCGACCTCGATCTTCTGGTATTCGACAGAAGTAGCGATAATATCAGAGTATTTGTGCAAGAAGAAGAAAATGGGCAGAAATATTATTCCTTGAAATACAATGCAAGAAATAGCTTTCCAAGCGATATCAGATATCGGGCTATTGCAGTGGATTACGACAACGACGGAAGGAAAGATCTGTTTACCTATGGGATTGGTGGCGTGAAAGTATACCGAAATGTCGGTGACGAAGCAAATGGATTACAATGGGAAGTTGCCAAAAATTTACTTTACTCAGACAACTGGGGCACTCAATTGAACCTCTATGTGAGCTCAGCTGATATACCCGCTTTTGTTGATGTAGAAAATGATGGCGACATAGATGTCCTGACCTACCACATAAGCGGTGAACATATGCAGTACCACCAGAATCAAAGTATGGAGTTGTACGGCATTCCTGACTCATTAATATTTGTATTAAAAAATGAATGCTGGGGAGGTTTTAGGGAAGACTTGAACACAAGCACAGTCTATTTAAATGACAATACATTGAAATGCACAACAGGAAATATT
>CAMATR010000273.1 GCA_945861175.1 Chitinophaga pinensis
CATTGGTGCCATGGTGTATCTCCATGACCATATGTTAAAGACTTTCAGCGTATCTCATAATTATTTTGATTTTGGTGGCAGTAATACGAAGGGATTACGCGAATTCAATATGAAGTTTGGGGCAATTGATATGAATTATTTACTTTTGTCTTCAAACCGAATGCCTTGGCCCTTGAAAAATTTGTTTGATAAAAAATATAAACATAATGCATAGACGAATTTTACTTACAGGTGCCTCGGGTGGTTTAGGACTTATTATTGCAGAATTACTATTGCAGGAAGGTCATTTCGTTTATTTGCATTGTCATTCTCATCCAAATGCGCTACAGCCACTCTGTAAAAAATACCCAAGTCATACTAAAATGATCGCTGCAGACCTTTTGATTGATGAAGACTTAAATGTTTTATTTCAATCAACTGAGGACGTAAATGTATTAATTCATGCTGCTGGTATTGCAAGTGCTGGGATGTCATGGAAAGTTCCAAAAGAGGAATTTGAAAAAGTAAACCATATTAATTATTTCGCACCATTTTATTTAAGTCAATTTTTTATTCCTACCATGCGACAAAATTCGTGGGGTAGAATTATATTTTTCTCTTCAGTGGTTGCTCAAAAAGGAATTCCAGGCACAAGTGCATATGCGGCAAGTAAAAGTGCATTAATTGGCTTGTCGCGAACAATGGCATCAGAACTTGGCGCTGCAGGTATTACAGTTAACACAATTGCTCCCGGGTATATGGATACTGGGATGATTCGAGAAATTTCAGAAGAAATGAGAACCGAATTATTAAAATCAATTCCATCTCGTGAATTGGGGAATTCAAAAAATATCGCTGAGCTGGTTTCTTTTATTTTAAAAGATAACGCTAATTACATTAACGGGCAAACAATATCAGTTAATGGAGGAATGGTTTAAATCCTCAAGTGCTGAAATCAACGAACAATTAATTCGTCCAAAAATAACCACGAGGGATTACCACTGCCGAGATGCCAAGGCGGACAGTTACCACCATTAATAATAGTAAACCGTATTGATTTTAAGTCTTGATTTGGTGCAACTATTTTAAATTCTTGCCTTAATACATTAGGATCACTTTGACTTAAAGCGGGGAGTCTTTGAGAGACTAAAGTCGTATAATTTATGCCGTCAAGAGAGGTTTCAATGTTAATTTGACTCGGGAAAAAAATCCAAGAGCGAATATCTCGTATGAACGAAACACCAATCTCATTTAATTGACGCGCTAGATCAAAGGAGACAACCGCTGAAATATCTTTCTGGTAAAATCCCTGCCAGTCGCCGGTTCTATATTCATTGGCACCTCTAATACCATCGATTAAGCTATTTGTTCCTGATGCGGCGTATTGGCTTGAGTATGGTGTTTTTAAATCGATATGAATACCCGAGTCTTTTTTTATGAAATAACTAGAAACAACTGCGCTCTCATATCTTCTGCGCCCGATTTCTTTGATAGTTTTTAACCAAATTTGACTTGATTTTTTTAGGAGTATCGGATCAGAGAAACTTAACCATTCCAATGAATCTAAGGAATAGTAAATTTGGAATGATTCGTTTTTAATATCTCTGTAAACCCCACAATCTATTTTTATCATTTCTTCAAAGATGCGAGTTTCGTTTATTATAAAGGGCACGGGAACAAAATTTTCAGGTACATTCACATCATAAAATTCGTTCTTTTCGAATGCTGGTTTATTGGATATTTTAGGAATGTTTGTCATGTAAAAAATAAGCTCACCTCCAGAAATTATATCACTGTGCTTTAGTGTATTAGAATTAATTATTGAATCATTAAGTTTAATACAATCGATGTATTTATTTTCAGCTGAATTTTGAAGGGTTTTAATTGAAAAAACGTTTCCGTTTTCCATATTGATCCGCACTTGTTCAAAAATCGGTCTTCCAATTTGATAGACCGAGCTTCCGGGTGTAACAGGGTAAAAGCCCATAGCACTTAAAACGTACCATGCACTCATCTGACCGCAATCTTCATTCCCTGATAATCCATCAGGTTGATTTGAATACATAGTTTTTAAAATACTATCAACATAGAATTGAGTTAGATGAGGCGAGTTCGTGAAATTGTATAGGTAGGCCATATGGTGAGATGGCTCGTTTCCATGTGCATATTGTCCAATTAAGCCTGTAATATCTGCTTGTTCGCGGCCTGAGGGAATGGTCGCAGTTGTAAATAATTGATTTAACCATGCTTCTAATTTATTTTTTCCTCCAAGCATATTGCTCAATTGTGGAATAGATTGAGGCGCATACATCGAATATTGCCAACTATTTGCCTCTGTATAATTAAAATTAACATCGCTGGGTATAAATGGCGAGAACCATTGCGCTCCTCGTTTAGCGCGCATGAATGAGGTCGTCGGATCAAAAAGATTGATGAAGTTGAAACTCCTTTTTAGGTAGGTTTTTGCTATTTCATCTTCTCCCATTTTTTCTGCCATTTTATATATGCAGTAATCGTCATAGGCATATTCTAAGGTTTTTGATACCGATTCGGGCTCTTGATCGGAACTTATAAATCCGTCCGTAGCGTATCTTTTCTTTCCGTACTCATCAAAATTTGAGGTGTTGACCATTGCTTTTAATGCTGCGATTGTATCAAAATCACTTAGATTTTTCAAATAGGCATCTGCAATCACAGAAACGCTGTGGTAACCAATCATGCATTCAGTTTCATTTCCAGCTAATTCCCAAACTGGTAAATCGCCACCTTCTTCATATTGACGAAGAAAGGTCCTTATAAATTGATTCGTGAGCTCTTGCTGCACAATGGTATATAAGGGATGTGCTGCTCGGTAGGTATCCCAAAGTGAAAAAACGGTGTATTGTTGGTCCTTCTTGGTAAGGGAATGTATTTTATTATCTCTTCCTCTATAGCGACCGTCTTGGTCTGAAAAAATATTCGGTGAAATAAAGGTGTGGTAAAGGGCCGTATAAAAAATACGGAGATTGTTTTCGTTTTTGTCGCTAATTTCAATTTTTGAAAGTTCCTTATCCCATAATCTAATTGTATTTGCTACAATTTCGTTAAAGTTCCAATGTGGAATTTCCTGTGCAAGATTGGTAAGCGCTCCTTGTTGATCAACGGCTGAAATTCCTGTTTTAATTAATAATGTCTTCGTGTCTTTTGGAAAAGTTAGTAGAAGTTTATGTGCGCCATTTTTTGTTATTAATGTTGATTTTGAATAGGGAATAGAAGTCTCAATATGAAAATAGACGTGCTGTTCTTTCGCCCAAGAGTTTGAAATTCTTTTTCCGCTAATCGTGTGATTATCAATTAGGGTAAATGCAGCATTTATTACCTGATCTCGGTGATCTAAATCGATTAATACTGTTTTCTCTCCTTTCTTTTCCATGAATTTATATTCATGTATTCCAGCTCGTTTGGTTGCACTTAGTCGAACATGTATTCCATTATCCAATTTAACTTCATAAAGTCCTGGATTAGCTACTTCATTAATATGTTTAAATGGGGCGCCATAGCCATCTTTGTTTTTATATCCGGGTGTTAATTTCGCTTTTCCAATTTGAGGAACGAATAAGAGATCACAATAGTCTGGAATGCCTGTTCCACTTAAATGGGTATGGCTAAAGCCATAAATTATTGAATCAGAATAATGATAGCCCGATGAACCATCCCAATTATCTTCGCGTGTATCAGGACTAAGTTGAATCATCCCGA
>CAMATR010000274.1 GCA_945861175.1 Chitinophaga pinensis
GCATGAATTCACGCCAACCGATGATTTGTCTTACAAATCCTTCAATTTGATTGTAGCTAATTCGATCAGAGTTATTTTTCCAGGCCTCGATTGCTTTGTCGATGACCTCTCGAGGTGACAACATTTTGATATTCAAAGCAAACGACAAGCGCGAATGATATACAGACCATGCGTTTACGGTCATCGCATCTTCAAAAGTTCCGAAGAAAGGCAGGCATTCCTCGATAAAAAACTCGAGCAGTTCAAGCGATTGCATTCTATTTATCGGCCAGATAAAAGTTTTTGGATCAATAGAACCAATTGTTTTTACTCCTTTTTCATGGATCATTTCCAGTATCTCACTTACATCGTTTTTAAAAAGAAGCGGGGGTGTCACTACATGATCTTTTGGAAGTTTTTTCCGATTCTCCGCATCAAAATTCCATTGTCCCATTGCCGGTTGATCACCGTCCATCAAAATGTCGTAAGTTCTTCGCATGCGGCGATAAAAAGTTTCCATCAAATATGTTTTCTTTCCTTGAAAAATGGTGGCAAATGTATCCCTTGAAGTAAAAAAATGCTCCGTATCAAAGGCTTGGAAGGAAATTTCTAAAGACTCTGTAAACGTTTTAAGTTCTTGATCTACACGATATTCGTCTGGTAGTTGGTATTCAAAATGAGTTATACCTAATGTAGAAATCAAGTGTTGGCAATTCGCTTTAAATGATTGCATATTAGAAGGATTGTCCAGCTCTAAATAAATAACCTGATGTCCTTCCTCTCTTAATTTATTTGAAAAATCACGCATTGCTGAAAAAAAACCAACAATCTTTTGAATGTGGTGTTGAACATAGTCAGTTTCAGAACGTATCTCCATCATGACAAATGTCACATTTGTAAGCACCTGATTGTACCATGAATGTTGGGAATTTAATTGATCACCTATTATCAGACGTAGTATCTTCTGTTCTTTACTCATTGATTCCCCATAATTTTTCGCTGTCCCCGACAATTATCACTGCAATATTTAACTTCTTCCCACACCTTTTCCCATTTCTTTCTCCAAGTAAAGGGCCTATTACAAGTTACACAGATTTTTTCAGGTAAATGCTTTTTCTTTACTCCCTTCATTTAATTACTTTCTTTATTCTTTTTACTTTCCCTGCATTGCTGACATGTTTGCTTAATATGCGTTTTCCTTCCTCTTTTACGAATGCATCTTTTCTGAAATTGTAAACAATATCACTTGCTCTCTTGCGTGAATCTTCTACATCTACTATTGGGAATGGATAATCTTT
Source organism: Chitinophaga pinensis (assembly GCA_945861175.1). Classification (GTDB taxonomy): domain Bacteria; phylum Bacteroidota; class Bacteroidia; order Flavobacteriales_D; family Crocinitomicaceae; genus M0103. Next base: position 1,278 of record CAMATR010000274.1, read on the forward strand.
TCCAATTCGACATGCATAAAATTCTTGTTCAATCGAACTTAACTTCGATGGTTCGTGTAATAAGTGATTAGGGATTTCAGAAAGCTCCGGAACCCACTTACGGATGAAAACACCTTCGGTATCATGGTCCTCTGAATTTTTGATCGGATTATAAATTCGAATTGTATTAATTCCAGTTACACCCGACTGCATTTGTAATTGAGGATAATGAATTCCTGGTTCATAGTCTAGAAATTGTCTCGCTAGAAAATGTAAATCTCTCCAATCTTGCCAAAGATTGAATACGAAGAACGAAACAACCATTGCACGCATTCTGAAATTTAAATAGCCAGTATGCACTAAACAGCGTATGCATGCATCGATAATGGGAATGCCTGTCTTTCCATCCTGCCATGCACGTATGAATTCCTCGTTACGTGGTTTAACCAACTGATCATAAGCACGATTAATATTTTCGAATTCCATTCGACATTCATCCTCGAATTTCTGAATAAAATGACAGTGCCAATGGAGGCGTGATATAAAATTGGAAAGTGACCGTTTATTTTGCGACTTATCATAAAACTGCATCGTGTATCGATAAACCATGCGCATGCTAATATTACCATAAGTTAAATATGGCGATAAACGACTGCATCCTTTTCTACTTAATTCGGGTTTGGATATATGTTTACTATAATTTGTATAGCGGTCTTTCAAGAAGCTATTAAGGTAGCGCCATGCCAGTGTTTCGCCCCCTTCCTGGAAATTCTTATTCCTAGCGGCTATTTCTTGTGGTAGTTCAGACCCTTTTTCATTTTTATAAAAATCAGAGTCCAACTTTAAGTAGTTTCTAAAATCTTCATCAACTATCTTAGGAAAAGTATTCATAGTCTCTTTCCAACATTTATCCCAATTAGAGCGAGCTTTCAATCTACGAATCACTCCATTTGTCTGACTTTCTTTCCATATCCAATTGTACTGTTGACAAGACTTTTTAACCCTTTTATCTCTATCAAAAGTCAGCTTGTTACCTGTCTCCTGATGAGAAAATAAATATTTCACATCAAACTGTTGGTTCAACGCTTGAAAAACATTTTCCACTTCCCGATGAAAAACATACAATTGTACATCCATTCCATTCAGTTGTTGTTGCATATCCTGAAGTGATTGATTCACAAAACGCCAATGACGTGCATCACTATCATCGTTTTCCATTACTGATGGTTCAAAACAATACATCAATAATACAGGCAGTCCAAGTCTTTGCGCCTCAAAAAGCGGCTCGTGATCTGTGAAACGAAGATCTCGTTTAAACCAAACAATACTGACTGAAAGTTGCATATGGTTAAAACAAGGATTTATAGAAAAAGTTCGGCATAGAAATATCTTGAAATAATGATGATTTATAGTTCCATAGTAATACCCGTGTAAAAAAAATACGAACATCTTTGATTTTCTTTTTTTAAAAATAATGATTATTATTTAATCATTTATTGATTATTTATTCGTCTTTTTGTTTTTAAAGGTTTAATTTTGATAAATAAAACAGGTACAAACAAGATGTTTCTATTCTGAAAATAAGTGATGAAAATTACACTTCATTAACAGACATAGCATAGTAAAATCATAAAATAAGGTATTCTTTATGGTATTAATTAACTGGATAGGAAATCGAAATACGATTAAAGAAATGGGTATTCATTAAGGGCTTCATCCTTTCACTTAAGAAGTGGATAAACCATTTTCTTTGTTTTACTCTTTGCTCAAACACTACGATATGCAGCCAAAACTGAATTTAAAACACATTCATTATGGTAGCTTTGCGCTCAATAGTACACATGGACCTCGACACCTTTTTTGTGTCGTGCGAACGCCTGCTCGATAGCCGTCTAGCAGGAAAACCTATTCTCATCGGCGGTACAAGTGACCGCGGTGTGGTAGCATCTTGCAGTTATGAGGCCCGGAAATTCGGAATCCACTCTGCTATGCCCATGAAAATGGCGAAAGAAAGGTGTCCGGAAGCTATCATAATCAAGGGGAATTCGGCAACGTACAGTAATTATTCAAAAATGGTGACCGACATCATTCGCGAAGAGGCACCCTTGTATGAAAAATCCTCTATCGATGAATTCTATCTAGATCTTTCAGGTATGGATAAATTTTTCGGAACTATGAAATATGCTTCTGAATTGAGACAGAAGATAATGCGAGAAACAGGTCTACCCATCTCTTTCGGGCTATCACAAAATAAAACTGTATCAAAAATAGCCACAGGTGAGGCTAAACCGAACAATCAACTACTCATCGACTATGGTTCAGAAAAAGAATTTTTAAGTCCGCTCTCCGTACAGAAGATACCGATGGTCGGGCTTAAAACCTATCAGACACTTTGCAATCTTGGTATACGTAAAATTCAAACAATACAAGAAATGCCAATTGAAATGATGGA
>CAMATR010000275.1 GCA_945861175.1 Chitinophaga pinensis
TACAAGTTTAGCCGTTGGGAAATTAATGCTGACACAGCAAGCTTTAGTCTAAAAAATACATTTGCTGAAACAGGCGAGGGTGATGTTGTGTTTCAAGCGGATAATGTTCAAGCAAGAATTTCATTTAAAGAACGAAATGGTGAATTTAAGTCCAACAAGGGCACTTCTCAAGTAAACTTCCCTGTCAATCAATATATGTGTCGAATGGACCGCTTTTCATGGTTCATGGATTATGCTGAGCTGCAATTGGATAAGGCGGGTGAAAAAGACATAACTATTGAAACTGACATGGACATGGTTGGACCGAATTTTTATTCTTTAAATCCAGATCAAGACTCATTGACTTTTAGGGTGCCAAAAGCGAAATATGACTTGAAACAGCGTTCCATTTTTTGCGAAAATGTAAAATATCTTGATGTTGCAGATGCAAGAATATTTCCTGATTCAATGAAGATGATAATTCGTGCAAAAGCGAAAATTGAGACGCTGAAGAATTCAAAAATTACAGCTAATTATATCACGCAATACCATAAGTTTGTCCAATGTGAAATTGATATCTTGGCAAGATTGAAATTTCAAGGAACTGGAACTTATCCATATTATGATCGTGATAGTACTTTGACAAATTTCTATATGGAAAGGATTTATGTAGATAGCACTCATCAAACAGAAGGGGTTGGAAAAATTGCTCAGGATGCTCAGTTTTATCTTAGTAAACAATTCGATTATTACGGCGATGTCACAGTAAAATCAGCATTGCCAACTATTGTATTCACTGGTGCAACGAGAATTAATCACAATTGCGAGAAATTCCCAAGAAAATGGGTGTCATTCAGTGCTAAAATTGACCCTAATAATATTCAGATTCCGATAGTACCTGATATGGTTGACTTTGAGGGCAACCCCATATCTTCTGGTATTGTTTGGAGAAATTCACCACAAACAGAAAACATTCGACTTTATCCAGTCTTCTTGTCGCCGAAAGTTGAAGTTGAGGATCAATCTTCGATGTCGGTTAGTGGATTACTTCAGTATAATCCGGATGCGAAGGAATTCCAAATTGGCTCAAAAGAAAAATTACTCAATAGAGGTGAAAAAGGAGATTTTCTTTCCTTGTATACGGAAACTTGTTCTTTGCATGGGGAAGGGAAAATAAACCTTGGAATGGAGTTTGGCGATGTAATAATTGATGCAGTAGGTACAGCAGATTTTGATCAAACATCAGGAAAAACATCTATGAATTTAACGGCACGATTTAATTTTTCAATTGATAAAGGCTTAATGGAAGAAGTAGCAAATAAAATAAATGTTACAGAAGGACTAAAACCAATGGACTTAGCAGCTACAACATTCGAACAGGCACTTGTGGAATGGACAGATCAACGCACGGCTGACCGAATAAAATCAGATTACACTATCAAAGGGGAAATTAAAAAATTACCTGAAGCAATAGAGAAGACGATGACAATTACTGGACTTAAATTGATTTCGTTTGATAAAATATCCAATCAGGAAAGAGGCCTCGTTTCTATATCTCCCACTGCTGTGCTTTTGAATATCTATGAAAAACCAGTTGTGAAGTATGTGCCATTAAAAGTATTCTTCCAGCAAAATTATTCTGAGGCATCACCGGATAAGTTTGGGCTTCAAATTGATATTCCTGGCGGTATGGATTATTATTTTGATTATTCCATGATCAAAAAAGATGGAGAAATGAGAATCATATCAGGAGACACAGATTTTAATACAGCCATAGACGCAATTAAAGAGGATAAGCGGAAAACGAAGAATTTTAAATACGAAACATCAACACAACGAATTTACCTTAGTAAATTTCTAAGGTTCTTTGAATAATATTTTATGGAGATTATTTTTTTTATTGCAGCTTATATTTTGGGATCCATTCCATCAGCGGTTTGGACAGGAAAATTAAAATACGGAATTGATATTCGTGAACACGGCAGCAAGAATGCTGGTGCAACTAATACGTTTAGAGTACTTGGAAAGAAACCTGGTATTTTTGTTCTTGCACTTGATATAATAAAAGGTTCTTTGGCTACTAAGTTGCCCTATATTTTTTTAGCTGATTCCGTTTTATATGATTCAGATTACATTATACAAATTCAAATTATATGTGCTTTTTTAGTAATTATTGGGCACTTATTCCCTCTTTTTGCTGGATTCAGAGGAGGTAAAGGAGTAGCAACGTCACTAGGAGTAATTATTGGTATTCAACCCATTGCTGCAGGTATTTGTTTGTTTGTATTTCTGATCGTTTTTTTAATTTCTCGATTTGTTTCTTTGGGTGCAATTTTTACAGCGATTGCTTTTCCATTTGTATTGAAGTTCATCATCAAAACAGATTCGCTGTGGTTGATGTCCTTCGGAATTGTGGTCAGTAGCCTTGTCATAATTGCTCACAGAAAAAATATCCAAAGACTGCTTAGAGGAGAGGAAAACAAAATGAACTTTTCTAAGAAATAAACGTACTGACAAGCTAGTTTTAAAGGTTTTTATTGTTGAAGAGATTATTCAATTACCATAAATTACTCCTTCTAGTACTTTTGTTCTTTGCTAAAGGTTCTTTTTCGCAAAGTGAACAGCTCTTAAAGGGAGACGCAGATAAACTTTTCTATGCAGGAAAGTATCTCGATGCTACTCCTTTGTACCTAAGGCTTCTTTCAATTAAACCGAGAAGTTACGAATACAATTTTCGATACGGCGCCTGCTTATTATACAATTCCAATAAAAAATTAGAATCATTAAAATATTTGAAAGTTGCTGCATTGGATCAAAGTGCACTTCCTCCTGAGTTTCATTATTTTTATGGTAAATCCTTGCATCTTTCCTATTTGTTTAATGATGCAATAAAAGAATACACACTATACAATCAAACAAAATTAAAAGAAACACCTATTTACGAGGTAAGTCGTGAGATTCAGCTGTGTGAGAATGGAAAACGCTTGATGACCACAATTACAGACATTATCGTTACCGATAAAAAGGAAATCTCTGCAGACAAATTTTTCAGGATATATGATTTAAGTAATATAGGGGGAAGTTTACTTGTAACAGCTGAGTTTCAAACAAAACTTGATAAAAAATATAATCATACACCACTTATTCATTTTCCAGCTAATCCGAAGGTCATTTATTACTCAAGTTATGGTGATAAGGGTGAGAGTGGAAAGGATATTTATGTGCGTCGAAAATTACCCGATAATTCTTGGGGACAACCTCAAGAAATACCAGGAGAAGTCAATTCACCTTATGATGAGGATTTCCCTTACATGCACCCCGATGGTAATTTTTTATATTTTTCATCCAAGGGGCATAATACAATGGGTGGATTCGATGTTTTTCGCTCGAAATATGATAAAGAAACGAATACATTCGGAAAGCCAGAAAATATGGATTTTGCCGTTTCATCGCCGGATGATGACGTTTTTTATGTTGTAGACTCTCTAAATAAAGACGCAGTTTTTTCTTCTTCCCGTCAAAGTCAGGAGGGATTTTTACACGTTTATAAAGTTAAAGTAGATCGGGTACCTCTGCAAATGGCTGTAGTCAAGGGAGAATTTAAGTCAATGGTTGATACTTCCTATTCAGACATCGATTTTACAATTCGCGATTACTCAAACGGAGATTTCATTGGGAAATTCAATTCTAATGATA
>CAMATR010000276.1 GCA_945861175.1 Chitinophaga pinensis
CAAGCAAGTAATTGTCCACCAAATAAATTTCCTAATGTGTTTGTGTCATTCGGAAGAACGACCTTGGTTGTAATTGATAGTGTTTCCGATGCCTTTGTAGCTCTCATGAATTTTTTTTATCAAATTTAAAATTTCATAATGGATGAGAAGAAAAGAAATTTATTTTTTGAAACATTTTAAGTAATTTTTCGATTAATATCTTTGGGACTTAATTAATAAAACGTACATAGATTATTATGGGAGACATGAAAACTTTGATTAACAATTTTGCAAATCATATTCATGAGGGGTATGAGATTTCTAAATCCATGAAGTATATGCTGCCCAATCGTGAAATCCGCAATGTTGTTATATGCGGCATGGGAGGGTCAGGTATAGGTGGTAAATTAGTTTCCTCATGGATTCAAGGCGATTTGATTGTTCCTGTGACCCTAGTTCAGGATTATGAATTACCCAATTTTGTTGATACCAACACCTTACTAATAGCATCTTCTTACTCAGGCAATACAGAAGAAACATTGATTGCATTGAAAGCTGGAATTTCTAAAGGGGCATTTATTACAGGGATTTGTTCTGGGGGCGAATTACAACTATTTTGCGAGAGTAATGGATTTGATGTGGTTTTAGTTCCTGGAGGTTTTCCGCCTCGAGCAGCAATGGCCTATTCGATTGTTCAATTGTTAAATATATTCATACAATACGAAATGATTCCTGCTACGCGTATGGAAGAGTTAATTACTTCTGCAGGACAAATTGAAGATAATAAAATTGAAATTATGCGAAAAGGTGAAGAACTTGCATCGTTTTTGTTTGGGAAAGTAGGGGTGTTTTATGCTACTCCCGAATATGAGGGAGTTGTTATTCGTGCAAGACAACAATTCAATGAAAATTCAAAATTTCTTTGTTGGCAGCATATTATACCAGAGATGAATCACAATGAGTTAGTCGGTTGGGGAGGAGGAGATGATCGTTTTGCAGCTGTATTTCTGAATACAGAGGATATTTCTCCGCGCAATAGAAAGCGATATGATATTTCCAAAGAAATTATTTCTAGCAAGACCAAGTACGTTACAGAAGTTTATGCTAAAGGAAATTCTCAAATAGAAAGATCGATCTATTTAATTCATTTGATAGATTGGGCATCTTATTATTTGTGCGAATTGAACAAAGTTGACATTATGGACATTAAGGTGATCGATTATTTAAAAAGTTCTTTGGCTAAACTCAATTAAGGATGCCAATCGTTGAATGCATTAACTTAGGACTGATTGATTACAAGGAGGCTTGGGATTTGCAGGAAAAACTTTTTCAAAAAACCGTCCAACAAAAGATTGACTTCCGGAATGGTAATAAAGATATTAAAACGTCAAATTATATTATCTTTTGCGAGCACCCGCATGTTTATACTTTAGGTAAAAGTGGCTCAGAAGAGAATCTTTTACTCAATAGCCATCAACTTACAGAAAAGGAAGCAGCTTATTACAAGATCAATCGAGGTGGCGATATAACATACCATGGGCCCGGACAATTAGTTGTTTATCCTATTTTAGATCTTGACCTCTTTTTTACAGATATTCATAAGTATATGCGATTTCTTGAGGAAGTCGTTATAAACACTTTAAAAGAATTTGACATAGAAAGCAATCGAGTGGAAGGTTTGACGGGTGTATGGATAGAAGGAGATACAGCGCGCGCACGAAAGATTTGTGCGATGGGTGTGAAAAGTTCACGATGGGTAACAATGCATGGCTTAGGATTTAATATCAATACTGATTTAAACTATTTTTCCCACATCATTCCTTGTGGAATTGATGATAAAGCCGTAACTTCCATGAAACAGGAGTTGGGTTTAACGCTATCAATGGAAAAAGTACAAACTGTTTTAAAACAAAAATTTGCCGAGCAATTCAGTTTTACATACATTTCATAAAATGAAAAGCTTTTTCAATTTTATTTATAAGTCGCTGAAATTTTTTCTTTGGACAGTATTAGCAATTCTTATCATTGTCAATTTATTGATTTTATTGTCCGGGAAATTATATATTTATAAAGGCGTGCGGCATACCTATCTAGTTGGTAAAATGGGACCAGGCATCTATGATTTAGCTATTTTTCCTAAGACTACCATTTCAAAAGCGAGCAAGAAATCTATATTGATAATCCCCTCTGATTATAACTCCTTTAAACTGTCAATTAATGACAGTAAATTGATGAAAGACATGGAAACGAAGGCTTTTCTTGTATTAAGGGGAGATACTGTTTTATTCGAAAAGTATTTTAGTGAGCACACTCAACAGACGATATCGAATTCATTTTCTGCAGCAAAAACTGTAGTGGCATTGCTAGTTGGCATTGCAGTTGAAGAGGGGAAAATTAAAAGTTTAGATGAGCCCGTTGGAAATTATATTACAGAATTTAAATCTGGGGGAAAAGAAAAAATAACTATTCGCCATTTACTAATGATGTCTTCCGGTCTTGATTGGGAGGAAAGCGCTTCGAACCCACTTTCAGAGAATGCTGAATCATATTATGGTTGGAACTTACGTGGTCTCGTCGTAAATCAAAATGCAATTGATGTACCAGGAAAAAAGTTCAATTATCAGAGCGGAAATTCGCAGCTATTGGGTTATATCTTGGAAAAAGCAACGGGCAAATCAGTTTCGGTATATACTCAGGAAAAAATTTGGAAGGTTATCGGAGCAGGGAATGACGCTTATTGGAGCATGGATACTGATGCTGGAGATGAAAAATCTTTTTGCTGCCTATATGCTACGGCACTTGATTTCGCCCGAATTGGGTTGTTAATAAATCAAAATGGCAAGTGGAAATCAAAACAAGTAGTGCCCGAATGGTATATGAAAGAAATGGCTGTTCCAACTAATATAACCACTGACGAAGGGTTGCCTAATTTTCGATATGGTCTTCACATATGGACTTACCCATATATGAACCAAATGATTTCATATTGCAGAGGGATTAAAGGTCAATATATTATTTCAATACCAAAAGAAAATATTGTAATTGTGAGACTTGGTATGAAACGAATGGATAATTTCGTGATTCCGGAGTCAAGGCAAAACGACATGAAATACGTCAATAAAAACAAACAAAATGTCGGCCATCCAGCTGATTTCTTTGAATACATAAGGATCGGTCGAGAAATAGCTTTCGGTAAATAAATTTAGCATGAAAGAAGGGTTATTTGGACCAAAGGTTGAAAATGTTGCGTTTGCTATTGTAGAGGAAATCGTCGACAACGAAAAAATCTATAACGTGTACCTCTTAAATATGCGCCAGGACATCATGGAGGGGATTATTGTAACTAGCGATGGTTATGGAGAAAATGTCACAACAGGAGAAAAAGTTCGCACATCTACTCTGAGGCACAGCATTGAAGTCCTTCTTCCGGGCGAGATAGCTAAAATTGAACCGATAATGGAAGACGTATTTGGTTTAGCAAATGAATATTGGATTAGCTTTTGGGTAGAGGATATAATGTTTGATAAAAAATATATTTTTCTTCCGGAAACAGTATCCACAGAAAAAATGAAAATCATTCCTCAATTGGGTTTTAGGGGAGTAATTCTTACTTGATTGGTTCAAGCATCTCAGCTAAATTTTCAACCTCCCGGATGTCTTTAACCCATTGAGAGATGCTCTTAATGTTCTTGTTT
>CAMATR010000277.1 GCA_945861175.1 Chitinophaga pinensis
AAGCACTGGAATATGGGTTTGAATTTCAGTTATCAATTTGGAGGTAAGCCAATATTCGATCGTTCTGTCAAAATAATAGATTCCCGATTAAACGAACCACTCGAGTTTAGCGAGATTTGCAATGGACGATGTGTGTTTTTCTCCGTTTTGCTCAGATATACGCCATTTCGGAATTAAGATGAAATAATTGCCCCCCTCTTCGGCGGACTGAAAATAAACCATGCATGAGTAGAGGGAAATGACACCTACCAGTAAATCAAACGGATGTAGTTAGAATTTCAAAGGTATTTGCCAAATTATTCCCAGCTCCCATTTTAGGACTTTTTGCAGATGGTTTACGGGTTGATTATCGTCCTAGTGAGTCATTGCAGCAACATGAATTCCCCCATTTCGAAGTGCTAGTTCAGTTTGACACCCAGTAATTCCTCACTCATCGCTCTTACAATTAGACACAACATATCAATTTGCTTTGAACCGCCTTTTGAAATCGCATCTCGCCGAGCGGTTAATAGTCGAATTAACGAACATCAAGGAATAGGTTTTGGAACAATATTTTCGTCTGTTTTGTCTAAAGCTGTCTTAATCCATCTACTGTATCAAAGTGTACCAATTTGTACAGCCCCTTTTTCTATCGGATGAATGATTTGAATTTAGTCTCCAAAGGGACCAGATTATGCGACACAAATCACCAATGAAAAGCTCATGGAACAATTGATGGAAATGAAATCGATGATCATGAATTTGCAATCCGAAATGGAAGGCTTGAAGAATTCAGTGGATGATTTCACAACCAAATGGGTAAGTACTTCAGACGACATGGCGATGCTTCACGTTAGTCACAGAACAATCGACAATTACACCAATGCAGGTAAACTCACTCCTACTCGGATCAATAAACGTAATTACTTTTCGATTAATCAAGTGACGGGGTTGATGCATATTCATGAAGTTCCGAAAGTCAGATCTTTCCAGGAAGATATACAGCGAATGATACAAGCTTTGGCTAGCTTGAAGGAAGAAGATTAATAATTTCTGACCTCTTGACCTCTTCCCTGAAACTCTAATTTCGGTTGTCTGATATACGGGGAGAGGTCAGTTGCTCAAATAGAGATTTTAAGATCCTATTTCCTGATTGAATCTTGCTAAAAGAAAACCAAGAAAGATAAAACCAGCAAATCAAGCCTCTATACCCTATTTGATATTAAATAAATACCAAAAATGATACTATATCTATCGGTTAGAACTACATAAATTCGCAGCATGTCTTTTAATCCTAATGAAAATCACTCAATAACATTAGCGGCTGCTTCTGTTATGACCAAAGCTTATAGAGACGCCGATATTAATTCCAAGATTGGTGGCTTTTTCGGAAAAGATGCAATTCAAGCAATTTTAAATCAACCTACTTGCGTAGGTCTTAAGTTTTATTTTGCTCTTGACAACGGAAACCTCACGTTGGTTTTATGTGGCGCAAAAACTGATGAAAACGATTTGTTCGAAGGTGTTCTCGCCGAAGACTGCAAACCTGATCCCCCACATCACTCCACAAACAATCCATTAAATAGTTAATTGATTTTTTTAAGTCTAAAATTTTCAATTTACATAGCCCTACTTTGTTTGGGCTATTTGAGATATGTCAACTCAAGTGATCGAAAATACATGATATTTTCTATTCTTGGTATTTTAGACATAGTAACTAACCTGATTGATCAATTCATATTAACATCTAATCTAGAGCTATTACTGATCAATAATTTGTTATCAGTAGGATTGTACTTCATATTTTTTTTAGCGGTTAAAAATATAACAATTTCACGCACAAAACTAACAACTTTATACACTCTTTTATTAACATATGCCTTTATCTTGTTCAGCCAAGATTGGCCAAAAACAAATATCGATTTATACTCAAAATATGGATACTTGAACACCTTAGAGTTTTCAAATTTTTGTTTTGCTTCGGCAATCATTTGCCTAATATTGTGCACCCAAACTACAATTAAAATCGTTAAAAGCGATACGCCTTCATTGAATATCATATTTATTATTTCTGGGATAGCAATATACAATATTGGTGCTCTTGCTGAGTTTGGAATGGGTGCATATTTTATTACAGAGAGTCATTCACACAATGAATTTTTAAACTTACTGATTCCTATGAGGTTGTACACTTCAAAATGCTTTATTTTAATTGGTCTAATATGGAAAAATTAGACCAGTTCACACTAACCTTTTACTTTTCTAGTCTATTCATTCTAGGTATTATTTTCATCTTAATTTTGGTTACACTCAATGCCAAAAAACGAACATTGCTGGATGTACAGAGAAAAGAATTGGAATTTGAAACCATACTCAACAAAGTACAACTCAAATCCATAGAAGATGAAAGAAGAAAATTGGGCAGTATTTTACATGATGACCTTGGCCAATTATTAACCTTGATTCACATGCAGCTTTCTGAATTGAAAAAAAATGATAGGGATAATTCATCGCTCAAAATGATTGAGGACCTCTGTAACTCAGCATCAGAAAGGTGTTCATCTATTTCAAAGATGCTCTTTCCGGCAACATTAATTCGCCTTGGATTTATTGAAGGTCTACAAGAATTGATATCCGATATTCAACACGCAACTAGGATACACATTGAATTCAAACATGATGATTTCGAACTATCCGATGATAAATCCAGCAATTTATTTCGAATATTCCAAGAGTTATTAAACAACACTTTAAAACACGCAAAAGCGACCAAGGTCAACATACACATTCACAACACCGAACTCGGAATTTGTGTAAATTATTCCGATAACGGAATTGGATTAAATAAAAAATCAAATGTCGAAGGATTAGGCACCACTACAATCAACACGCGACTTCACATACTAGGTGGTGAAATTGTCACTTCGAACCAGAAAAAAAAGGGATATACAATGTCTTTTATCATGCCATATGGAAAAGATTAAAATAATCATTGCGGAAGACCATCCACTGATGAGGTCCGCTATATGTAGCAACTTGACTAATGGCTCTAGTGAAATTGAAATCATTGGCCAATGTTGCGATGGAATTGAATTATTGGAAATTCTCAAATTCAAAATCCCCGATATCGTCCTATTGGACCTTGAAATGCCCAAAATGGACGGGCTGGAAGTTCTGAAAACAATTCGGGAAGAATATAATAGCAAACTCAAGGTATTAGTATTTTCTGCAAATACTTCAAATTATATCAATCTAAAACTCATGCAAATGGGTGCTGATGGAATAATATTCAAAAAAAGCTCCACAGATGAGTTGATTAATGCAATTAATGTTGTTTACAAAGACTCGGTGTTTTTTCAGGATTCCATTGCTTTTAAAATGCTATCGAACAAGCATAATTTAAAAAAAGAATCATTAGATCATTTCAACAATGTAGACTTTGAAATACTGAAATTAATTTGCCAACAAAAAAACGCAAACGAAATCGCACAAGAGATGAAAATGTCTGTGAATACAATAAATAAGTATCGCAGCAAATTAATGGAAAAAACAAATTCCCAGAATTTGGCCGGAATGGTAATTTTTGCAATTCAAAACGGCATATACGTTATCCCAAACAATACACCAGAAAGTATTTAACTGCGCAAGTTGAAACATCAATAAAAGCCCTAATCAATTGGAAATTAGGCGCTAT
>CAMATR010000278.1 GCA_945861175.1 Chitinophaga pinensis
AATTAACATCCGCTTCAGTGATTGCACCAACCCCTTTGTGAATTATATTAACTTGGATTTCTTCAGTTGACAAATTAATCAAGGCATCCGATAAGGCTTCAATGGATCCATCCACATCACCCTTAACAATGTTGTTAAGCTCCTTGAAATCGCCGATAGCCAATCGCCTACCAATTTCATCCAAGGTAATGTGTTTCGTAGTTCGAAGTCCTTGCTCACGGAATAATTGTTCCCGTTTAGTGGCAATAGATTTCGCTTCTTTTTCGTCGTCGAGGACATTGAATTTGTCACCTGCGCTCGGGGCACCATTAATTCCTAGAACCGAAACGGGTTGAGATGGTCCGGCTTCCAAAATAGAATTTCCATGCTCATCTTGCATCGCCCTCACTTTTCCAAAATGGCGACCTACTAAAATAGCATCTCCAATTTTCATCGTTCCCGCTTGCACAAGCATGTTGGTTACATACCCTTTTCCTTTATCCAATGAGGACTCAATAACAGTCCCAATCGCATTCTTTTTTGGATTTGCTTTAAGTTCTAAAACATCCGCTTCAAGTAAAACTTTATCTAATAACTCTTCAATGTTTAAATTTTGACGAGCAGAGATCTCTTGACATTGGTATTTACCCCCCCAATCTTCCACCAAGATATTCATTTGGGAAAGTTGCTCCTTAATTTTATCAGGGTTAGCCCCTGCTTTATCTATTTTATTAATTGCAAAAACCATTGGCACGTTGGCGGCCTGTGCATGCGATATTGCCTCTTTAGTTTGGGGCATAACATCGTCATCTGCTGCAACTAAAATAATCGCTACGTCGGTTACTTGCGCACCCCTAGCTCTCATCGCCGTAAATGCTTCGTGTCCTGGGGTATCAAGAAATGTTAATTTTCGATTATCATTTAAAATTAATGAATATGCACCAATATGCTGCGTGATTCCTCCAGCCTCACCTTCGGTAACATTTGCATTACGAATCCTATCAAGCAAGGAGGTTTTACCATGATCGACGTGTCCCATAACCGTAATAATTGGCGGGCGAGTCAATAAGTCCTCTGGGGCATCCTCAACCATTGTAATCGATTCTTGAACTTCTGCAGAAACGAATTCAGTTTCAAATCCAAATTCATCAGCAACGATTTGAATAGTTTCAGCATCTAATCGTTGATTTATCGAGGCGAATATACCTAAAGACATGCAAACAGAAATAACTTGAGTAGGTTGAACACTCATCATACTAGCTAATTCTGATACAGTAACAAATTCAGTTAGCTTAATGATTTTTTCTTCCAGTTCTGCTTGTTCGATTTCTTCTTGGCGCTTTTGAGCAAACGAATCCCTTTTTATTCTTCTATTTTTAGACGACTTCGACTTACCTCCCTTATTCGATAGGCGAGCAAGAGTGTCTTTAATTTCTTTTTGAATATCCCGTTCTGAAATCTCTTTCTTTTGAACAATGGGGGTTTTTGTATTTGAAGGAGCTACTTGGCCTGGTGTCGTTTTAGGGGCGGGTGCACTATCAACCGATTTAATTCTTTTACGCTTACGTTTTGAATTAGCTGATTCGTTTTGTGCAGTCGTTATTTTTGGCTTTTCAACTGGCAAATCTATTCTCCCTAAAACCGTTGGGCCAGTCAACACTTTTCTTTCACTTCTAATCGTTTCGATCGGAGCAGTTGTCCCCTCTACCACTTCAATTTCAGTAACAGAAGGTGTTTCATCGACTTTTACCGGCAATACCTTTTCGGCTTGAGGAATTTCCTCTACTACTTTTTTCTTTTCGGGACGTGTTTTTTGATTTAATGCATCAAGATCAATTTTACCGACCACCTGAACTCCGATTTCTTTTTCTTTTGGAGGGGATTGTTCTATTTCTGTTTTTGCTTTTTCTGATTCAACTTCAACTTCAACGATGGCCTCTTGAGTTCTCGGCGCAGTAAATACCTGCCTTTTAATTTCATCTAAATTAATGTCCTCCTCGTCCTCATCATCAGTAGTTGATTTAACAATTACTTTTTCTCCCTCTCGAACGTCTTTTAAAGAAAGAGATTCTCGTCTTTCGCGAAGAGCTGATCCCTTGGACTGTTCCTTCATACTTTGATCTGCAGCAAACTCGGTGCAGAGCAAATCAAAATGTTCCGGGTCTAGTTTTGTATTAGGATTTGAATCAATCTTCACTCCTTTAGAATCTAGAAACTCCACTAATGAGGGAAGTCCAACATTCAATTCGCTTGCTGCTTTTCCTAGTCGTATTGGTTTTCCCGCCATAAATCAGTTTTCTATCAAAAAATATAAGTTAAAATTATTCAAATTCCGCTTTCAAGATGCGGAAGATCTCATCAATTGTTTCTTTTTCTAAATCAGTTCGTTTCAATAAGTCTTCAACACCTATTTCCAAAACGGATTTCGCAGTATCGCAACCTATTGCTTTTAACTCATCAATAATCCAACTGTCAATTTCATCAACAAACTCCTCTAAATCTACATCTTCAATATCAATTTCACCATCTCTATATACGTCGATATCATATCCACATAGCTTACCGGCTAACTTTATGTTGTTACCGCCCTTTCCAATTGCCAAAGAAACCTGGTCAGGCTTTAAATAAACCTTAACCCGCTTTTCTTCTTCATTAATGTCTAGAGAAGATATTTTTGCGGGAGAAAGCGCTCTTTGAATGAGCAATTGATTATTAGATGTATAGTTGATAACGTCTATATTTTCGTTTCTTAGCTCACGCACAATACCATGAATTCTAGACCCTTTCATTCCAACACATGCTCCAACAGGATCAACGCGATCATCATAAGACTCCACCGCAACTTTTGCTCTTTCTCCAGGTTCTCTCACAATTTTCTTTATCGTGATTAGACCATCGAAAACTTCAGGAACCTCAAGTTCGAATAAGCGTTCCAAAAATTCAGGGGCAGTTCTAGACAGAATAATAACCGGTGTACTATTTCGCATGTCTACTTTGGACACAACAGCACGAACGGTTTCTCCTTTTTTAAAGAAGTCAGCAGGAATTTGTTCTGATTTTGGCAACAACAATTCATTTTGGTCATCATCCATTACAAGAATTTCTTTCTTCCAAACTTGGTATACCTCTCCAGTTACAATTTCACCAACTCGCTCCTTATATTTTTTATACAGCTGATCTTTTTCGAGTTCAAGAATTCGTGAGATGAGATTTTGACGTAAAGAGAGTATATTTCTTCTGCCGAAATCAGCGAACTTAAATTCTTCTGTTACCTCCTCACCTATTTCAAAGTCGGGCTCGATTTTAATGGCATCTGAGTAAGCTATTTCAACATTAGGATCTTCTACCTCGCCATCATCAACAATTTCTTTATTCAAAAATATCTGAACATCTCCTTTATCAATATTAACGATTATGTCAATGTGCTCATCCGTTTCAAATTTTTTCTTAAACATCGCCCTAAACACATCCTCTAAAATGTGTTGCATGGTTTGTTTGTCAATATTCTTTAAGTCTTTAAACTCCAAAAAGGAGTCAACAAGTTCAATACTATTCATAAATAATCATTTAAAAGATATTACAATTTTTGCTTCTTTAATCTCGGAGAAATGTACTTCAGTGACTTCTTCGATAAGCTCCTTTTTCTTTTTATTTTCAACTAGTTTCAAGACTTGATCCTTAATAA
>CAMATR010000279.1 GCA_945861175.1 Chitinophaga pinensis
CCCTAGAATGGGTACAATTCTCTTCCCTCTTTTAGGTTTGTCAACGATTGCTTTTTCAATAATGGGTTGCTTTGGTCGTTCAGTTTTATGATTGATTGGGGGAAGATCCAAATCATCATTCCATTGATCATCTGTGCTATAGCTTGAAGAATTTGATGCTACATGTAATGTGTCTTTTTCACTAGTTACTTCTCTTTCACTCGCTACAGGAAGGATGTCTTGATGTGCCATTGCGGCGATTTGTTCAGTTTCTTTCTCAGCTTTTTCGATTTGAAAATCTCCCCAGCTTTTAAATGCGATTTCTCCTTCTTTGTTTTTCTGAAAGGAACCGAATTGATACATTTCATAACTTTCTCCTGCATTCAGTTTAGCTTCAATTTCCCTAACATATTTAGCAATGAGATTTGATGCATCATTTTTCGATATATTTTCTTGTTCGGCAATATGTTCTGCTAATTTGCCATCGTCGTATTTGAGATAAGGCATGAATAGAATTTCACCGGATCCTGTGCTTGTTATATTCAGTGCACCAAGTCCTGGTATAATCAGGATATTGACTTTTTTCAGTATTTCAAGTAAGTACTTGTCCATTCTAAATTGATAATCTTAAAAGAAATCTATAAAATTAAAAGTATTATCAAGTCGGATGCCTTTTTCCGTTTGCTGAAGCGTACATAATTCATTCACTGCATCGTGTTCGAAGAAAAGAACATAGTTTTCATCTGATGCTTTTTGAAGAAAGTGTTCTTTTTCAGTAATTGTAATCAAAGGTCTTGTGTCATAACCCATAACGTAGGGAAGAGGAATATGCCCAACACTTGGTAATAAATCAGCCATAAAAACTATTGTTTTACCTTTGTAATGTAGATGAGGAATCATCATGCTCTCAGTGTGCCCATCCACAAATAAAACATCGAAATTATCGAACACATTTTTGGTCATTTCTCCATCACGTTCGATAAATTTCAATTGACCGCTTTCTTGAATTGGCAAAATATTTTCTATCAGAAAGGATGCTTTTTCGCGCGCATTAGGTTCTGTTGCCCATTTCCAATGGTTTTCAGTGCTCCAGTAGTGTGCATTTTTAAAAACAGGTTCAAATCCAGTGTGATCTTTGTTGTGTTGAATTGCTCCGCCGCAGTGATCAAAGTGGAGGTGTGTAAGGAACACATCTGTAATATCATCAGGAGAAAACCCCAGTTTATTTAAATTACCAATTAGACTGTCATTACCAGAAAGATGATAATGAGCAAAGAACTTTTCAGATTGTTTATCACCAATGCCTGTGTCGACTAGAATGAGTTGCTTTCCGTTTTCAATGAGTAGCGATCTCATTACCCAATCGCACATATTGTTGCTATCAGCAGGATTCGTTTTTTGCCAAATGGTTTTAGGAACTACACCAAACATTGCACCTCCGTCCAATTTGAAGTTGCCTGTGTTTAAAACGTGAATTTTCATATTTTGATAAAATTTATTTTAGCGCTTAGAATCGTTGCAGACATTAAAATTCAGCATTGTTTTCACATTACGAATAAAAGCCGTAAACTTAATAAAACGAGCAGAAAATAGCTGCTTATTTATTTGCAAAATAGAGTATTGTTATGGCAGAAACAGCGCATGAAAGTCCTATTAGTTTTTGAGAGTTTACAGTTTCTTTAAAAGCAAAAAAACCAGTTATTGAAGAAAGTAAGACAACTGATACATTTATAATTGCGAGAACAGTTGAGTCAGCCCAGCCTGTCGTTTTATACGATAACATTAAAAGAAAAATAGAAAAATAATTTGGAATTCCTAAAGCAATTCCTGCTAAAACATTTCGAAATTGAAAAACACTTTTTTTAGTAATGAGCTGATAAAGCAGGACACTCAAACCGATTAGTCCAGCAATCCCAAAACCGAATGCAGAAAATAGGGAAGGAGTGAGTTGTTTTAAATGGAATTTTTGAACGAAGTTTAAGACAAAATCTAGCAATCCGCTTCCAATGAAAAGAATTACAAGCATCCAAATTGAATCCGAGGCATCCTTCCCTTTTTTTGTAAATGAAACCAGAAAGACACCTAAAAATGCAAGCATAATACCACCCGTTTTGAGCAATGAAACTTCTTCTCGATAGATAAAAATCATAAAGATTAATGAAACTGCCATGCTCATTTTTCCAGCTATGGATGTAAGGGCTACGCCATTTTTCTGTGAACTCAAGCCCATCAAGATGAAAAGTGAAATGAACAAAAATCCAGAAATTAATGCATAAATAGGCCATGATGCTTCATGAATGGAATGATCTTTCCATTCATTTCCAAATAAAAGTACACCACAAGAAAATGCGGTGAAATAATTAAATACAATAGCTTGAAATGTATTAATCCCATACTTAGGAAACATCTTGAAGATTACAAAAATTAAACTAGACGAAACAATGGAGAGCAGGAGTGGAATCATTTTCTGTAATAAATATGGACGGTGTCATTGCCGAATTTGAAATTTTCTGACGGCGCTTTACTGATGACAGGTGCACGTTTGCCATCGCCAAATGTTGTGTTACCGACTATGACCCGTGCTTCATCCCAAACATTTCCGAAAATAAAATATTGTAAGGTTCGGCTTCCGCCTTCGACAAAAACAGAAACAATATCTCTTTTGTAAAGTTCGTTCAGTATGTTTTCCGTATTGGTCTCTGTAATTTTTATCCATTCGATGGTTCCCTTTACTTCATTTTTTATTCTATTAAAAATGAGTGTAGGCGCATCGTCAGAGAAAATATTTAAGTCAGGATTTAATTTGAGTTGACTGTCAATAATTACCCTAGTGGGGTTTTTTCCACTCAGTTCTCTCACTGTCAATGAGGGGTCATCATTCTGAACAGTTTTTCTCCCAACTAATATTGCTTGTTCCTCTGACCGCCATTTGTGCACAAGCACTTTAGTTTCCGGTGAGGTGATCCAATGTATACCTTTTTCATTGTTAGGACGATGTTTATCCAAAAAGCCATCTTTTGTTTGAGCCCATTTTAGAATGACATAGGGCCTTTGTCTTTCGTGAAAAGTAAAAAAACGCTTATTCAATTCCCGACATTCATTTTCAAGAACACCAATATCAACTTGAATACCTGTTTTCTGAATTTTTTCTGCACCTTTTCCGTTTACTTTAGGATGAACATCCAGGCATCCAATAACCACTCGCTTAAAACGATGTCGTATCAACAAGTCGCAGCAAGGAGGGGTTTTACCATGGTGCGAGCATGGTTCAAGTGTAACATATATCGTTGCAGCTGAAAGCAGATTCAATTCTTTAACACTATTGACAGCATTTACTTCGGCATGTGTCTCTCCACATTGTTTGTGATAGCCTTCGCCTATGATCAGGTCGTTGTGCACAATTATAGCACCTACCATTGGATTTGGCGCAACAGATCCTGCTCCCAAGCGGGCAAGTTCAATGGCACGTTGCATGTAAATTTCATCCTGATTCACGATTACGAAGATACAATATTCAAAATGGAATCTTGAGAGGAAATATAATTTCAAAAAAGTATTATTTTCGTTACATGGAGAATGTATATAAAGGCAAGAAGAATTTTCAGATTGCTTTATTGTTGACAGTGGCAGCGTTGGGGTATTTTGTTGACATTTATGATTTAGTACTTTTTG
>CAMATR010000280.1 GCA_945861175.1 Chitinophaga pinensis
TTATTAACGTTAGTTATTAAATTCCCGAAATTATCAATATGAACAATGTTTCCTTTTATCAGGTTGCTCTCTATGACAGCGGCAGGTGTAAAGGCTTTTTTAAATGAGCTGAAAGGAGAACAGAAATTTTCAATTGCTTCACCATTCAAAATTTGGCACGCGGCAGGAATAAGCATATTTTTTGTTGGAAATTTGAATAATTCCATACGCGACAGAACATCATCTAATCGGTAAAATCCTTCATGTTCATTTTCTTGAACGAGAGAGCCGAAAAAACCATTGTCGTTGCAGATAAAATATTGACTATTATACTTCATCACAGATGGAAAAGAACCTTCGGAACCGCTAAAATTAACCATTGGTTCGCTGTCTACACCAACTACGTGCACCGTTCCGTCTGGGAAGTTTTCAAAGCAAGCAGCAAGATGATAAGCAGCTTCAGCAGCATCAAAGGGTTTCACAGAATGCGAAATGTCAATTATACGTGCATCGGGACAGAGTCTGATAATAGTTCCTTTGAGCGAAGCCACATAGTGGTCCCTCTCACCCATATCTGTTGTCAATGTAATTATTTGCATGTGGGTCGAAACGTCGCTTGTGGAGCGAATTATTTTCCTAATTTTGCCCCAAAAATAAGCTTAATCGCTGATTTTTTAATCAAACTTTAAACAAAAGATTAGCTTGCAAGAGAAAAAAATTGAAATAGTTGGGATAAATCCCTTGGAATTGTTCGGAGTGAACAATTCGAACCTGAAATATATTAAGAGTCTATTTCCTAAATTGAAGATAACAGCGCGGGATACAATTCTCAATATTACTGGGGAAGAAGAGCTCATTGATGAGTTTGAAAGAAAGTTTGATTTGATTATCAAGCATTACCATAAATATAATTCGGTAACCGAAAATAACATAGATAATTTAATGTTGGAGGACGGTGCTAGGATGATTTCTACAGATGACGGTTCAGAAACACTAGTTCATGGTAACCATGGAGTAAAGATAAAAGCACGTACTTTGAATCAAAAGAAATTGGTTCAGTCTGTGCAAGAAAACGATATGGTTTTTGCAGTTGGCCCTGCTGGAACTGGTAAGACCTACACGGCTGTTGCTTTGGCTGTTAAGGCATTAAAAGCAAAAGAAGTAAAACGAATTGTTTTAACTCGACCAGCCGTAGAGGCGGGAGAAAATTTAGGCTTTTTACCAGGAGATTTGAAGGAAAAACTTGACCCCTATCTTATGCCGTTGTATGATGCGCTTCGTGATATGATTCCACCTGAAAAGTTGGCTGATATGGTCGAATTTGGAATTATTGAGATTGCACCTTTGGCATTCATGCGCGGTCGAACCCTCGACAAAGCGTTCGTTATTTTGGATGAAGCGCAGAATACGACAACAATGCAAATGAAGATGTTCTTAACCAGAATGGGTATGACAGCCAAATTTGTAATTACCGGTGATATGTCTCAAATTGATTTACCAACCCGACAACGATCAGGATTGTCTTATGCTTTGGATGTTTTAAAAGATGTTGAAGGAATTGGTGTTATTCGATTGGGTCAAAGTGATGTCATTCGTCATAGTTTGGTAAAAAAAATTATTGAGGCTTTTGATCAAGTGGAGGCTGCTGAAAAGCAAGCCAAATTAGACAAAGAGGAGGCAGAGAATAAAATGCAAAAAGCAAAGAGGGGGGATTAAGCTATTTAAGAATTTATTTATCCAAACAATTAGAATAAATTAGTAAAATATGAGCAAGGCAATTATAAAAACTGACTTTAAATTTCCAGGACAAAAGCAGGTTTACAAAGGTAAGGTTAGGGACGTTTATACCTTGGATAATGAAGTGTTGGTAATGGTCGCTTCAGACAGGATTTCGGCTTTTGACCACATTTTACCGAAAGGAATTCCGCATAAAGGTCAGGTACTGAACCAAGTTGCTACGATGTTTTTAGAAGCAACCAAGGACATTGTCCCAAATTGGTTGATTGGAACACCTGATCCCTCCGTTGCAGTTGGATATGCATGTGAACCAATTCGAGTTGAAATGGTAATTCGCGGTTATTTAGCAGGTCATTCTGCCCGCGAATATAAAGCTGGAAAGCGCATTCTTTGTGGTGTTGCTTTGCCTGAAGGGTTGAAAGAAAATGATCGTTTTTTAGAACCAATAATTACTCCAGCCACAAAGGCAGAAGAAGGACATGATGAAGATATTTCTCGTGAAGAAATTTTAGAAAGAGGAATTGTTCCCGAAGCTATTTATATTCAAATGGAAAATTATACTCGTGCGCTTTTTAAAAGAGGAACGGAAATCGCTGCAGAAAGAGGTTTAATCCTTGTAGATACCAAATATGAATTTGGAATGCGAAATGGTGAAGTGATTCTTATCGATGAGATTCACACGCCTGATTCATCTCGTTATTTTTATGCAGACGGATACCAAGAACGTCAAAACAAGAATGAAACACAAAAGCAATTGTCAAAAGAATTTGTTCGTCAATGGCTAATAGAGAACGAGTTTCAAGGGTTGGATGGTCAGCAAATGCCCTTAATGCCGGAAGAATTTGTGGCAACAGTAACAGATCGATACATAGAATTGTATGAGCGCATCACTGGCAAACAATTTGTTCCTGCTGATACCTCAGATATTGAAAATCGCATTCAAATGAATGTTTTTGATTTTTTAGCCTCTAAATAAGTCAGTTTGAAATCAACACTGGTTATTGGGGCAAGCCAAAATACTGACAGATATTCTAACAAAGCCATAAGAATGCTTCTCAGTTTTGATCACAAAGTATTTGCTTACGGTAAAATGAAAGGCGAGGTGTATGGCCTTCCAATTGTCACCGAATGGAATAAAAACTGGCTGCCACATACAATTACTTTATATATTAATCCCACGCTGCAGCCAAAATTGTACAATCAAATAATTGCAATTCGACCTAAACGTGTCGTATTTAATCCAGGCACTGAAAATAAAGAATTTGAGGTATTACTTACAAAAAATGGTATTGAAGTATCGATAGCTTGTACTTTGGTTCTGCTTTCCACAGGTCAATATTAACATAAAAGCACTCAGAACGAAATACTCTTTGTTAAGAGTAAGCTCCCAAAGGAAATTGCATGATTTGTTATTTTTTTTGATGCCTTGAATATTTATACAGGTTTTTTTGGGATCCTAATGTTAAATTATTTGGCAATGACTTGGTAAATTACTCAACTATTTGAGATTCAATTTTTAACAGCGGCTAGAATATTTCAGGTAAAGATTATTGCTCATATGATTAGATATGCCGTGATCATTGTGTACTTTTGTGGCGTAAATCCTTATTGAGGAATGGAGAAATTTTCAAGGTCTTTCTTTTCAATGCGCTTAATGACCCTTGCGCTCTTAGCATTTTTGCTATCTATCGCAGCTGCAACATTTTATGAATCAGCTTACGACATCCAAACTGCAAAAATCAAAATTTACAATGCTCTTTGGTTTGAGGTACTTTTGGTATACCTATGCATGACGCTATTGGCAAATATTGTAAAATACAAAATGCTACAACGTGAAAAGATTGCGATGTTGACTTTTCATTTGTCATTTATTGTTATAATAATTGGGGCTGCGGTTACACGGTTTTTTAGTTTTGAAGGACTCAT
>CAMATR010000281.1 GCA_945861175.1 Chitinophaga pinensis
TAAATATTCTTTGCACCTCATCATAGATTACTTGCTTGAGCTCTTCAATGTTTTCTTTGTCTTGCGCCGAAATAAATACACATTTTGTATTGTTTAGTTTTGACATCCAAGTTTTTTTAAGCTCTGACGCATCCACTCTAACAGGATTCCCTTCGTCATCCAATGGCTGATAAGCATCAATTTTATTGAAAACAAGAATTACTGGTTTCTCTGTTTTTTCTAATTCTTGAAGTGTCTCATTAACTACTTCGTACTGATCTTCAAAGTTAGGGTGCGAAATGTCCAATACGTGAACAAGTAAATCAGCCTCTCTAACCTCATCCAAAGTTGACTTAAATGATTCTACTAACTGATGAGGCAATTTTCGAATGAAACCTACTGTATCAGTCAATAAAAAAGGTAAATTTTCAATAACAACTTTTCGGACGGTAGTATCGAGTGTTGCAAACAATTTATTTTCTGCAAAAACTTCGGATTTTGAAAGTAAATTCATCAATGTAGATTTTCCTACATTGGTATAACCCACAAGTGAAACACGCACTAACTGACCACGATTTCCTCTCTGGATTGCCATTTGCTTATCTATTTCCTTGAGCTTCTCTTTCATCAAGGCAATTCTAGTTTGTATAATCCTTCGATCCGTTTCTATTTGAGACTCCCCGGGTCCGCGAAGACCAATTCCTCCCTTTTGTCTCTCAAGATGCGTCCACATGCGTGTCAATCGAGGTAGCATATATTGCAATTGTGCCAACTCTACCTGCGTCTTCGCATGCGAAGTTCTCGCACGACTGGCAAAAATATCAAGGATTAAAATGTTTCGGTCAAGAATCTTACATTCTAATTCTCGTTCAATATTTCTTAATTGCGAAGGGGAAAGTTCATCATCAAAAATAACCAATTCGACTTCGTGCTCTTTAATATAAGATTTGATTTCCTCTAACTTTCCTGAACCAACAAATGTTCTAGGATGCGGCATTGGCAATTTTTGAAGGAATTTATGATGAGTAATTGCACCCGCTGTTTCTGCAAGAAATGCTAACTCATCCAAATACTCTTTGGCTGTTTCCTCTCTAATCTCAGGGGTAATTACCCCAACAAGAACACAATTCTCTTCTACTGCATCAACCGTAACGTGACCCTGCATTTATTTTTTAAGTTTTTGAAGGTACTCTATAACTTTGAGCACGTTTTCTTCTGATTGCAATAATTCGCGCATTGGAGGCATTCCATTTTTACCATTCAAAATAATTGCTTTGGTGCTCTTTTCATCTAGTTTTGAAAGACTAAGGTCCTTCGCTCCTGAAGCACCAAGTCTACCATCTGCTCCGTGACAAATAGCACATTGCTGAAGGTAGAGTTCTTTCCCAGTAGAAACCTCTATAATTTCACCTGTTTTATTCTTTTCTTTTAACGAAACATTCGACGAACAAGAAAATAATAATAGAATACTACTAAAGAATAAATATTTATTAGAACCAACCATTGCCAAAACGGAAAGGCCATGGAATAGCAGCAAGAATTATTATAAGGCCAATTGAATACCATAAAACTATAGTCTTATTTCGCTTAGCAAGATCCTCTGACTTTTCAGCTTTTTTGCGCCCGATAGTCAAAAGAACTGCAGCAATTACCATCATTAAAATGTGTTCCATTCCAAAAAATCTAGAAGCGCTAGACTTCATCCATCCTTCATTGTAAAACTGCTTTTCAGTTATTAAGGAAAGTATTGCGCCAATTACTACTTGCAAATGCATTGAAACCATTGCAAATAAATTAAGTAATCGGTCTTTCTTCGAATATTCGGTTCTGCCTTTTGAATTCAATGCATTAAAAATAGCAGCGATGATTAGAATTAAAACAATCCATCGTAAACCAGAGTGAGTATGTAAAATTGCTTGGTACATAATTTTTTTTTGTAAAAGTAAATAAAAGAAAGTGTTAATCTCTTAGCTGCAGGAAGGCATTTTCCTTAAATTTATTGCTTTAAAAATTATAAACAGAATGATTAGATCATTTTCAACCATACTTGGACTTACTATAACGCAATATTTATTTACCCAAATAGATCCTTCAAATGGTGCGTCTGAATCTCTTCCAGCATATATTGCGTTTACTAATGCCCAAATAATCATCTCTCCTGATCAAACAATTGCAGACGGAACGCTCCTAATTGAAGGAGATAAAATTCTTGAAGCTGGCAAAATTGTTAAGATCCCTGCAAATGCAATTATTGTTGATTGTGAGGGCATGACCATTCTTCCATCTTTTATAGAGCTGAATTCAAATGTAGGATTGCCAAAGGCAGTAAATGCGGCATCTTGGAATTCACGACCACAAATAGAAAGTTCTAAAGATGGTGCTTATTATTGGAATGAGTCTATTCATCCAGAGACACAAGCTGCTTTGCTCTATAAAACCGATGAAAAAGCTGCGGAAGAATTACAAAAAATGGGTTTTGGTGCTGCGTTTATACATTTTCCTGATGGAATAGCAAGAGGGACAGGCGCAGTAATTGCCTTGTCTTCAGGATCTGAAAATCAATTAATTCTAAAGGCAAATGCTGCTCAAGTGTATTCCTTTGAAAAAGGCATCTCTCGGCAGACTTACCCATCCTCTCAAATGGGTTCTATAGCGCTTCTCAGACAGCTTTTTTATGACTTAAATTGGTACACTAAATCGCAAAATAAAGAGAGCAATTTATCTCTCAACGCAATGAATGAAGCAATGAAATTAGAATTGCCATTTCTTTTTAAAACAAATGATAAATTGGAAATTCTTAGGGCTGATAAAATAGCTAAAGAATTTGGTTTTAAATTTCAATATTTTGGATCAGGCAACGAATACATGGCCTTAAAAGAAATAAAAGCAAGTGGAGCAACAATAGTTATTCCCATTAATTTTACTGAGGCTTATGATGTTAAAGATCCCTATATATCGAGACAAATCCCATTAAGTGATTTGAAGCATTGGGAACTTGCCCCTTCGAATCCATTCTTTCTGGCATCAGAGAAAATTCCTTTTTGCATCACGGGCGCAGGAAATAAAACGGCAGAAATATTTTGGAGCAATCTCCGGAAATCAATTCAACGAGGACTTACAGCAGAATCGGCACTCAGGTCACTAACAATCGAACCTGCTAATCTTCTTGGTATGCAAAATGAACTTGGCACACTCGAAACAGGGAAAAAAGCAAATTTCTCAATTTATTCAGCTAATCCTTTTCTTAAGGAAGCAAAGCTCTATGAATCTTGGAGCCTTGGTAAGCGTAAGCAATTTACAAGCCCAAGTAAAGAGGATATTTCAGGTAAGTACAACCTCTTTTTAAGCGAGAAAAAATATCCATTAGAAATCACCAAGTCTGGCGAAAAATATAGTGGAAAAGTAACTACTTTAAAAAATAGTGAATCTACTACAAACAATATTGACACATTAATTCAAAAAGCAACAATATCTCTTAATGGAAACGACCTCGTTTTACAGTTTAACATTGATGACAGAAACTGGAAAGGAAGTGTGAATCTGCATGCAAAAACGAATGCAAAGCTCGGGATACTAGAAGGCGACGGACAATTGCCCGATGGACAATGGATACAGTGGTCAGCCATTCGCAACGAAAAAAGTGAGATGACAAAAGAAATT
>CAMATR010000282.1 GCA_945861175.1 Chitinophaga pinensis
AGAAGTCTTTACCCACAAATTTTATATCATCCTCCTTTCTCGATTTAGAAATGTTGCGTTTACTAGGGGTCACAGGAGCTGTTTGTGGGGGAGATTTTGACAGTCTATTTGTTCCATTTAGATGTGTTGCCTCAGACATAACTAGTAAAAAAAGTATCGTTTTTAGTGAAGGGAATTTAAATCAGGCTGTTAGGGCGTCAATCACATATCCTTTTTATATGAATCCCATTAGAGTTGATGGTAAGCTATTGTTTGATGGTGGATTATATAATAATTTTCCGGCCGATGTCATGTATAGCAATTTCAATCCCGATTTTATAATTGGCAGTAATGTGTCCTACAATGCCAAGCCGCCCCAAGAAAGTGATCTTATTTCACAGATTACAAATATGCTTGTTAGGTATTCAGACTATACTCTTCCTTGCGATGAAGGAATCTTAATACAACCACAAATCAACATTTCAACATTTGAATTTGAAAATGTACAGGAAGCAATTCGTGATGGTTATAATTCAACAATCCTCTACCTTGATTCTATCCAAGGATATGTCACGAGAAAAGTAGCAACATCGGAACTCGAAGAAAAGCGCAAGAAATTCAGGGAAAAGTTAGCTAATTTTCAAATATCTTCAATTTCCACAAATGCAATCGGTAAAAACAATCTTTCCTATGTGAGTAAATCCCTAATCCGAGGAAGAAAAGAAGAACTTATAGATTATTCAACATTTGAAAAACGTTATTTTAGACTTTATGCAACACCGCAAATCGATTTTATTTATCCCACTGTTCAGCAAAAAAAGGATAGTACTTTCAATTTATCCTTAGACGTTAGAAAATCGAAAGAATTGAAGTTAGATGTGGGAGGACAATTCTCTTCTCGTCCAGTTAATACAGGCTTTATAGGTCTTACCTACCGTTCAATTGGAAAAACTGCTTCTTCCATTCAAGCCTCCTCATACTTTGGAAAATTTTATGGTTCAGCTAAACTCAACTACACACTAGAAATACCCTCTATTTACCCCATTTCTGCCTCCGCTTATTTCGTAATGAATCGTTGGGATTACTTTAGAAGTTTTGCAACATTTTTCGAGGATGTCCAGCCATCTTTTCTAGTTCAGAATGAAATGTATTACGGACTCAAGTTCAACCATCCTATAGGTAATAATTCAAAAAGTTCTTTAGACTGCAGAATGTTCAATCTCTATGATGATTATTATCAAACAGAAAACTTCACAAATAAGGATACTTCAGATATTACTCAATTTGAAGGAAGTTCACTGAGTTGGGAATTCATTCAAAACTCTCTGAATAGAAAGCAATTTGCTAGCTCCGGAAACTATTTCATGGTAAAAGCAAGATATGTTGACGGAAAAGAAACCAGTATACCCGGTTCAACGTCCTCATCCAATGATACAACAATGAAAAATCATTCATGGATTAGTTTTAAAACTGAGTTTCAATCTTACCTAATTTCAGGTAAATTCTTTCATTTTGGATTGCTAGGAAGAGGTGTCTTTAACAGCCAATCCCTCTTTACAAATTATACAGCAAGTTTATTAGCTATGTCTTCCTTTTCTCCAATTCCGGATGGAGAAACGTTCTTCCTTCCTGAATATCGTTCGCCTCAGCATGTGGGAGCGGGAGTAAATATTGTACTCTCGCCAACGTCAAAAATTGATATTCGTTTAGATGGCTATTTTTACCAACCATTCATGATATTGGTTAAAAATTTAGATGGTTCACCGACTTATTCGAAACCTTTCAAAGGTGATAGTTACATGGCGTCTGCTTCTGCAATATTACACACCTATTTAGGTCCAATTCGCGCAACATTGAATTACTTTCCAAAACAAATTACACCCCTTTATTTTCAGATCAGTTATGGGTATGTTCTTTTTAATGAACGCGCTATACGCTAATTCAACTGCTTGCTTATCTTTGTCTTTTCTCAAATAAATATGGAAAAAATAATCTGTGGAATACAGCAAATGGGTATTGGTGTGCCAAATGTGGAGGCAGCATGGAAATGGTACCGTAAATTTTTTGGTGTCAACGTTAAAGTTTTTGAAGAAGCAGCTGATGCTCCTTTAATGACTCGTTACACTGGTGGGAAAGTCCATTCAAGAACTGCAACGCTGGCATTAAGCATGGAAGGTGGCGGTGGATTCGAAATTTGGCAATTTACAAGTCGACCAACCGAAAAGGCATCTTTCGACATAAAAGCTGGGGATTTTGGGCTATACATATGTAAGATAAAATCTAGAAATGTTGGCAATAGTTTTGAGTATTTCAAAAAAAATGGAGCAGAACTTTTGAATTCAGAACCAATTGTTTCTCCTAATGGAAAACCTACATTTTTTGCAAAAGATCCGAACGGAAATATTTTTCAAATAGTTGAAGGTCGAGGTTATTTCTCATCAACAAAACATTTGTCTGGATGCGGAGGAGCTGCTGGCACTGTTATCGGAGTCAGTGATATTGATAGATCATTGCCGCTTTACAGAGATATTCTTGGATATGATTGCATAGAATATGATACGACTGGAACATTTGAAGACCTTCAATTATTAGTGGGAGGAGAAGGACAATTTCGGAGAGTTTTACTGACACATTCAGCAGCACGAAAAGGACCGTTTGCTCGACTTTTGGGACCAACTGAAATAGAATTGATTCAATCCATCGATCGTTCAGATTGTAGAAAAATATTCGAAAATCGTTTTTGGGGAGATTGGGGATTTATTCATCTTTGCTTTGACGTTCAGGGGATGAATACTTTAATGCAAGAATGCCAGGAAAAAGGCTTCCCTTTCACAGTTGACAGTTCTGACACCTTTGATATGGGCGAAGCTGGTGGCAGATTTTCGTATATTGAGGATCCCGATGGAACTTGGATTGAATTTGTCGAGACACATAAAGTGCCGGTGATGAAAAAATTGGGTTGGTATATCAATCTCAAAAATAAAAAACCAGGCCAGCACCTTCCAAACTGGATACTTAAAGCAATGGGCCTGAATAAAGTAAAGGGCTAGACTTTGTAATCGGTCGATTTGATTGAATGAACGGTCATGTAAACTTCTTTTTTTTGAATATATTTGAAACTTATTGAAAAACCATGAAAAACCTGTTCGGATACCTCAGCCTTCTTTTATTAGGTGGATTACTCTTTACTTCTTGCAGTGAAGAAATCGATATGATTGATGGATTCGAGGAAACGGCTGTGATCTATGGTTTACTTGATAAATCCGAAAGTATTCATTTCATTAAAATAAACAGAGCATTTATTGGTCCAGGAAATTCGCTTGACATTGCTCTAAATCCAGACTCAAGTTATTTTGATGAGGTCGATGCGACAGTTACTGAATTCATTAATGGCAGTCAAACGCGTGAATGGACACTTCAAGATACCTTAATTGACAACAAGGACACAGATGGAGCCTTTTATGCTCCAATACAAAAACTTTACTATTTCAGTACGGATTTAGCTTCTCCACTGAATGCAAATGCAACCTATAAATTACATGTTTCAATTAACAATGGTGAATTTGAAGTTGATGGAGAAACTGAATTAGTTTCGGGTATATCAACAAGTGCTGGTGCCCAAAGCTTCCGTTACGCATTTGCTGATGATCC
>CAMATR010000283.1 GCA_945861175.1 Chitinophaga pinensis
CAAACTGTTCTCGCTCTTTCGAATATTTCAATGCAGCCTCATAAGCCCCCCTAGCTACACCACAACTTAATGCAGCAATTGAAACCCTTCCTCCGTCTAGAATTTGCATCGCTTGTTTAAAGCCTTGACCAACTTGACCAATAACATTATTATTATGCACTCTAACATTATCAAAAATGAGCTCTGCCGTTTCACTTGCCCTTACTCCAAATTTATCTTTGATTTTTACTGCTGAAAATCCAGGAGTATCTTTTTCAATAATAAAAGCTGATATACCATTACTATCCAACAAATCCCCCGTACGAATTAAAACAACAGCGACATCACCCGATAATCCATGGGTAATCCAATTTTTCGCTCCATTTATTATCCAATGATCACCATCTTTTACTGCTGTTGTTTTCATACGCATCGCGTCTGAACCTGTATTTGGTTCGGTCAAGCCCCAAGCACCTAAAAATTCTCCAGATGCTAGTTTAGGAAGGTATTTCTTTTTTTGTTCTTCCGAGCCATGATAGTAAATATGTCCAGAACAAAGTGAATTGTGAGCTGCTACACTTAAGCCTATTCCACCGCAAACCTTTCCTAATTCCATCAAAGCAGTTGCGTATTCAAAATAGCCGAAACCGGACCCACCATATTCCTCAGGAATATATATCCCCAATAGCCCTAATTCGCCCATTTTTTTCATGGTTTCAACTGGAAAAAATTCTTCTTCATCCCATTTTTTAAAGTAGGGTTTGATTTCTTTCTCAGCAAAATCACGCACCATTTGTGTGATCATCAGCTGATTTTCGTTCAATTCGAAGTTCATTTTGGTTAATTTTAATTCTAATTTTTTATTAAAAGCGAGCTAAATTAACAATATTGTCAGAAATTGGTTTTAATTTTTCGTTGCCATTTAAAAAATCAAGCGAAACTAAAAAGTTAAATCCAGAGACTTTTCCACCACATTTCTCGATTAATTTTGCCGCTGCCTCTGCAGAACCACCTGTTGCCAATAGATCATCATGAATTAATACCCTTTGACCAACTTTTAAAGCATCTGTGTGCATTTCAATTGTGGACTTACCGTATTCTAAATCATATGAAAAACTAATCTTTTTATAAGGCAACTTTCCTTCTTTTCGAATAAGAATAAATGGAACACCAAGCTTCATTGCAAGGGGAAAACCAAACAAAAAACCGCGGCTTTCAATACCCGCCACAGCATCAATATTTTGACCAGCATAAATAACTGTCAAATGGTTTAGCACCTCCTGAGACAAATCTGAATCGAGCAAAATTGTGGATATATCTTTAAATACAATCCCCGGCTTTGGGAAATCAGGTACATCACGAATAACTGATTTCAATCTTTCTTCTATTGTCATGCTACAAGGTTAAGTAGTGTTTTATTTTATCAAATAACTCTTCATCAATTAATACGGATTCTTTAATTTCTTCAACGGATTTAAATTTAGTTTTCTTATTTCGAATTTTCACCAAAGAATTTGCGATATTCCAATCAAGATAGGGATGCTGCTTAAAATCTTCAGCAAGCGCATCATTAATATTTATTCTTTTTATGAGTGCTTTATTTACCTCAACAAATGCTTCTATCTCTTCGTATTTAGTAATATCCATTTTCCAAACTTCCATCAATTGTTCTTTGCTAATGAACCCTCCGAGTCGATCACGGTATTTGAGAATATTCTTAGCAAAAAATGGCCCAATACCCGGAATCTGCTCAAGCTCCTCTTGACTTGCAGAATTTAATTCCACGATCACCTTTTTCCTTACATTTTCAATTGGGACAATTTGTTCAAATTTATTTTCTTTTTTAATAGGATAAAAAGTTGAATCCTTGATTTTGAGGTATAATTCATCAGGTATAACAAATATCTTTTTAAGTTGGTCATTCGAATAAATTCCTCTTGCACAAAATTTAAGAACGACAGATGCCTGCTTTTGAGACAAACCCAATTTCAGCCAATCATTAATTGTGTATTGATTTGGATCAAATTTGGAGATCGGCCGAAGATATTTCTTCTTTTTGGAATTATATGACTGCTGATAAAATGATTTTTTTTTCCATTTCTGTTTATCCTTTAACTGAATTATTTCCGAAGAAGAAATATCAAAGTCCTCTTTTTCAGAAAAAAACATAATTATTCTTGGTAAGAAAACAATCACCAGAGCTATCAAAAGAAAATGATAAACCCCTTTTCGATTACTTTGTGACACAAATAAAGGATCATTTTGGCTCATGACGAGTCGCAAGGAAATAGACTGGGATACCAAGTAAGACAATAAGTAAACCCATACCTGCATTGCGCAGATCATAGATTAATAAATCGATACATATTGCCAATGTCACCAATATGTATATGGCCGGAATAAATGGGTATCCGAAAGCTTTGTAAGGTCTTTCTGTGTCGGGTTCTTTTTTACGCAGGATGAAAATCCCAAAAATTGTCAAGATGTAAAACAATAAACTCGCAAAGGTACTGTAGACCAATAAATCGCTATATTTTCCTGATAAACATAATAAACTAGCCCAGACACCTTGAATCCACATTGCACTGCTTGGGACATTAAATCGATTTAGTTTTTTTGCTTTTTTAAAGAATAGTCCATCTGTAGACATTGCATAAAATAGCCTTGATCCGGCCAAGATCAAGCCGTTATTACAACCAAAAGTTGAAATCATAATAAGTAGAGCCATGATAATAATGCCTACACCGCCAAATATTACAGATGCCGCCCCAGCTCCTACTCTATCATCCGTTGCAAACATAATTCCTTGACCAAAAGGATCTGTTGAACTTGCACTCCCACTTTTTGGGAGCAATGCTAAGTATGCCAAATTGGCGAGAATATAGATTACCGTTACGATGGCAGTGCCTAAGAACAAACTTTTTGGGATATTCTTTTTGGGATCTTTGATTTCACCTGCAATAAAAGTCACATTGTTCCATGCATCTGAAGAAAAAAGAGAATTAATTATTGTTGCCCCCAAAGCCCCCAATAAGGCAAAACCGGATAAAGGAATTATTTCCATTTGTCCATCAGTCAATTTTACTGTTTTATAGGCATCCCACATATGCTCAAAATTCTGCATAAAAACATCCGTCTTCAATCCAATTGCCAATCCTAATATTATTAATGCAAAAAGAGCAAATAATTTTGCGGAAGTAAAAATCATCTGCAGCATTTTACCATTTTGCATGCCCCTAGAATTGAGAAAAGTGAGAACAATAATACTTCCAATAGCCACTATCTGACTATAAGAAATAGTGATGTAGGATGTTTTAAGTATTGGTTGATTTAATTCAGGAAAAAATACGCCTGCATATGTTGCAAACGCGACAGCTACAGCAGCAATAACTCCAGTTTGAATAACCGTGAAAACAGTCCAACCATATAGAAATGATGTCATTTTTCCATATGCACGCTGAATATAAACATATTGCCCACCTGCATTTGGCATCATACCTGCTAATTCTCCGTAACTAAGAGCTGCGAAAATAGTTATTAGACCTGTTAAAATCCAAAGAACAATCAACCAGCCTGAGCCACCTATATCGCGCATCATAGCTGATGTAACGATGAAAATCCCTGAACCAATCA
>CAMATR010000284.1 GCA_945861175.1 Chitinophaga pinensis
GTTTGGAGTCATTTATATTGGATTTAATTTTTGCTTATTGGTTATTGTCCTAAATTAATATCACCACGTAGGTTGACTAATTAGTTGAATCAATTAAAATATGGAAAACACCTAGCGTGTATTGCATAAAACGAAGATATGGGCTTTATTTTTTTTCATTATAAAATTTACAAGCTTGTATTTCTGGGATCAAATTTTATCGATTAGTTTATTATTGCTGATTAAATAAGTAACAATTAATCGTTATGAAAACTTTTAACACTCTTGCTACTTATCAGGACAACTTGCTTTTACAAATCAAGTTCTCTCACTGCGTTAACGCACACGTGTATATTATTAGTATTGCAATTGCATTTCCTCCTTCACTTTTGTTTGCGCTATATTGTTATCTTGAACTTAATTCTTGACTTACAAGTCCTAGGCAACAGTATGCAGCTTCAACAACTTCACTAATGCACATTCCTGAAAAAAGGCCTTTTAGGTCATGTTCTAAAACAAAGCGGTCGGCATTACACCAGATATAAATATTTTCAGTATTTTTACTCAGCTCCTTGGCATGGTAGATATTTACTATTTGTTCTGGTATACCTGTATGAGTACAAATGGATAATAACCCGATAGATGTTCCCCACCCAAATGATTTATGATCACTGGAAGATACAAGAGTCGATTGATTTGTTGTCGTAAGAATTAGCCAAAAAAGTGATTTTCAATTTCAATTAGAGTTAATTTAGAGTAATTGGTTATTTAAATTCCTTAATTATTAGAATGATCTACCCTGTGTACTTTCCTGCCAGCAGAAACAATGAATTTGCAGAAAAGAAGGTTTTTGCTGCGCTGGAAAAGCTGAAAGATAAATTTGATATTTTTTACCACAAGAAGCTGGTGGACTTTCAAAGGATTCCCTGCGAAATTGATTTCGTCATCATGGACCGCAACAAGTCTATATTGTTGATGGAAGTAAAAGGTGGACCTATTACATTCAAGGACGGGGTATGGAGGTCTTATGAAACAGTCATTGATCCTTTGGAGCAGATAGAAAAAAGCAAGCGGAAATTTATCAACAAATACTGGCTCTCAAATAATATCCTGGTCGATCATTGCCTTTGTTTTCCCGATTCGGATCTGGACAGTTATCCGGATAGCGTTTTGGAATACCAGATCATTACTAAAAGCCATTTCCATAATCTGGAAGAGGTTTTAAAAACCTCGTTTAAAAAATCAAGGGCACATCTTGCAAAAACACTGGTACACACGCCTGAAATTCTTTCTACCGGCGATTATAGCCGGATCTTGAAAAAAATTGAAGGGCAGGTGAAGTATCATATTCCCCTGTCGGCAAAAGTGGAATTGGAGGATAACCGCATCAAGGAACTTACCGAAGGGCAATACTCGGTATATGAGTGTTGCATGGAAAACAACCGGATCATTGTAAATGGAGTTGCTGGTAGTGGCAAAACCATTCTTGCCCTGAAAATTGCAAAGGAATACTATGAAGACGGGGCGAATGTGCTATTCCTCTGTTATAATATCATGTTGGGGCAAACCCTGAAGAATGAATGCGATGTAATTAAAAAAAAATCAAAACGACCGGATAATTGCCTGATAGCTGATGACTGCCATGGATTTTTAGGGGAAGTGATAAAAGACAAAGGAATTTATGACCTTATTGGTCCAAAAAGCACAAGGGAGGAGAAGAACCTGTTTTATGAAATGGAAGTGCCCATTAAAATGGAGGAGGAGATTGAATCCGGGTTGATTGCCTCAGGTGTTTATGATATATTAATCATCGACGAGGCACAAGATTTTAATGAATATATGCTTGCCCCGCTTTTCCATCTCGTAAAACCCGACGGTAAAATAATATTGCTGAAGGATGACCGGCAGATCCTTTTCAATCAGAACCTGATTCCGGATTTTGATAGCTTTTTTAAACTGAGGCTGAACAAGAACCTGCGCAATACAAAGGTAATCTTGAAATATATCAACAACAAATTGCAGCTGGATTTATTCATCAATAAGGAAAATCCCGATGGAGAGCCAGTAGTAGAAAAGATTTTTAAAGACAATGCTGCATTGCTTAATGAGATGAGTTTAAAAATAAACCAGCTGGTAAAGAATGAAAAAATTGACCCTAACGACATCACCATCATCTACCCTGAAAAATTAAGGGAAGAGCATTGTCTTCATCAGATTGAAAAAATCGGGTCACTTGATTTGATGGAATTAACCGATAGCCTAGTCAGAAAAAAAAACACTATCTATAAAACCCGCATCACCAAATTCAAGGGGCTGGATTCGGGTTTCCTGTTCTTGCCCAATATCGAGCTTTTTACAATCGGGAGTATTGAGGATAATTACATTTATACCGTGCTGACAAGGGCAAGGAACAGGTTGTATGTGTATGGAGTTGGGATAAAATAAATACCCTAATCCTCAATTTCCCATCCGATGAAATTTCCCTCAACGTTAATATCTCAATTGCCAATTCCCCGGGATTTTTAGTTTACATTTTTCTTTGATTCCCGTTTATTGTTTTGATTATGGCAATTTTTTATTTGTTTCTACTCTGAATAAATTCTGATAACAATTGTTCTACTTCGTCTATTGTTACATCTTTATTTTTTGATATTTTGGGCTTTGCCCAACAGATGAAATTTTTATAAAGCGTATGATTTTTATCGAAGGGAGAATTTCCATTTTTTGGAAATTTCTGAATATGAAGTCTTTTAAGTTCCTCATTATGTGTGCCCTCGTAATTGATAGTCAATTTATTCTCTTCTGATGTTAAGTACATAAAAATTCGGTATTCATTTTTCACCTTGCTGTAAAATTCTTCTTTTGTGTAAACTTTTTCCAGTACATCTTTCCCGGCTCTCTTTCTAGGGAAAAGATGCTCCTTTACAATTCTTTTTTCTTTTAAAGCATTATTCAAAGCACTGATACTGCTATATCCGTTAAAACATTCATTTACTGGGTGCGGCAAGTAGAATATGGCAGCACCGATTAC
This sequence comes from Chitinophaga pinensis, assembly GCA_945861175.1. GTDB lineage: Bacteria > Bacteroidota > Bacteroidia > Flavobacteriales_D > Crocinitomicaceae > M0103. The sequence goes on from CAMATR010000284.1 coordinate 3,011, forward strand.
TGTTTCAATAAAATCTTTTTCGTCTTTTCCAGTATCATCATAAACCTTCCTGATTTCATTTACCAGCTGCCATAGGGCAGTGATTTTGCAACTTTGAGAACCTGTATTCTCTGTTATGGTAATCTCTCCTAAAGCATTTAAAATTTCATCTACTTCAGATTCAAGTATGAACAAATGAGTTTCATTCACAACAGGAGTATATAGCCCATTAAAATATTTTTTTTCAATCGATACCTCAAACCCGAAATCCCTTGAACCATTTATTTCTCCTTTTATTAATACAGCCTTTTTATTTTTTTTACAATTGATAATATTACAACCCGGAATCAACTTCTGTTTGCTTTTTGAAGAAAGCGAACCTCTATACAAATGATCGATATTCCATTGCTTATATTTATCCTTCCATTTAGGCATAGGGATATCATGACCATAGCATTTCATTAATGCATAATAAATAGAAAAAGCCCAGGCACTCCTTGAGGCTTCAATAATTTCAAGCTCACTATAAAGAGCTTCAGCTATTGCTGCTATCTCGTAATTGAAAAGTTTTTTATCCATAAACTATTTATTAAGAATTTATAATAAGGATTTATTTAATCCT
>CAMATR010000285.1 GCA_945861175.1 Chitinophaga pinensis
GCATCACCGGGAACATATGTAATCACAGCATCAAATGGCTCTTGCACCAACACTGCAAGCGTTACAATCAATGCCCAACCCGCAATACCTGCGTCTCCTACTTTTACTCAAATTGCTCCAATTTGTTTAGGAGGCACATTTAATTTACCATCAAGTTCCCTAGAGGGAATAAATGGGAGTTGGACACCTGACATTGACAATACAATTTCCACTAACTATACTTTTACTCCAGATGACGGGCAGTGCGCAACAACTGTAATGATGACTGTAAATGTTGGCCCCCCAATTACTCCAACTTTTACACAATGGGGACCATTTTGCGAGAATGATTTAATTATTCAAATCATCTTACCGGAAACATCTATTGAAGGAGTTAATGGCACGTGGGATCCTGCGATGGTATCCACGTCACCAGCAGGGGAAATTATTCATACTTTCACCCCTAATTCTGGTGCATGTGCGAACACAACCATAATGACTGTGATTAATAATCAACAAACTGTAAGTACTTTCAATCAAATTCCACCCATTTGTGAAGGTGCTACAATTACTCTACCAAGCTCTTCTCTTGAAGGAATTGATGGGGAATGGAGTCCGAGTATAAACAACACAGAAACTACAAACTATTCTTTCCTCCCAAATGATGGACAGTGCGCGACAGAAGCAACTATGACGATTATCGTAAATCAGTCCATTGCACCTCAATTCACTCAAATTAGTCCAATTTGTTCAGGAGGAACGTTTACATTACCAACTACTTCAAATGATGGTTATTCAGGAATATGGAGCCCAACAGCAAACTATAGTGTCACAACTAACTATACATTTACGCCGGACGCCGGTCTATGCATAGCAACTAGCACAATGACTATTGAAGTAATTTCCGCAATAACTCCCACTTTTACAAATCCAGGGCCAATATGTATTGGTGAGGTCTTTACATTGCCAGCTTTTTCAAATCAAGGAATTTCTGGTAGCTGGTCTCCAAGTATAAATAACACTTCGACAACAACTTATACGTTTACCCCTGAAGCAGGACAATGCGCAGCAACAGCGCCACTCACCGTAATCGTTAACACTGTTCCAACGGCAATTTTTAGCCCTGATGTAAACGAAGGATGTTTACCTCTGACCGTAAACTTTACAAATATGAGTTCAGGGTCAGCACTTTGCAATTGGAATATGGGGAACGGCGTCAATATTGAAGATTGTGGCACTGTATCTTATACTTTTCAGCAAGCAGGATGTTACGATATTTCATTGACTTTAACCTCGCAGGCAGGTTGTTCAGAGACAACAACAGCCGAAAATTTAATTTGCGTAACCGCTATTCCAATTGCTGAATTTACTGCATCCACCTATTTTTTAGATGAGTTTCATACGCTCGTTAACTTCGAAAACACATCTGTTGGAGGAACAAATTTTGAATGGCTATTTGGAGATAGTTCTGCTATTTCAACAGACGAAAATCCTAGCTACGACTACGTGGGAAATGATGTTGGCGATTATTTAGTAACACTAATCGCCTCGTCGAATGAAGGCTGTGTTGATAGTGCGTTTGCTACAATAATTTTTGAGGAGCGACTTATTTATTACATCCCAAATACATTCACTCCCGATGGGAATGAATTCAATCAAACTTTCCAACCTGTTTTTACAGCAGGATTTGATGCTGCTAACTTTGAGTTTTTGATTTATAATCGTTGGGGTGAGTTGATTTTTGAAACAGAAAATGCCAACGAGGGTTGGGATGGTTTAATTGAGGGTGGAACATCTATAATGTCTGCACCAGAAGGGGTTTATACATGGAAGGTGAATATTAAATTAAAAAATAATGACAACCGTAAAGTAGCGATTGGACAAGTTAATTTAATACGCTAAAATAATTTTGGGCGTAACCTCAACAATCATTTAGGTTTCTTGGTCAAAGAAATTTTATAATTTTCTAGATCTCCTATCAAACGAACATATAGGAATTTGGAGTTTTTTTGTCGATAAACAATCTCATCTTCAGTTTCCTGTTCGTCTTTTTTCTTCCCAAATAATTTTTGGCCACCAACCTGCCCAATCATTTTCCACGGCACTCCGATAATGTAATCCATTTCCATATTCTCAGCCATACTTTGATCACCTCGCACCTCCATAAACCCTAAGCTAGAATTGATAGTCATATTTGGAATTTTCAAAACACTATTTTTTAAAGTTATCGTATTTATGAGCGTGTCAAATTGTACTTTATTCACATTTTTATTCTCGAAATATTCAGCCATTGCCTGCAAAGGAGCATAATTCTCCAATTTCCCATTCAGGACAGTCATATCAATCTTCAATTCAGAATCATCTAATTTTGGGACAAGGTCAGCATGTAAATGAATCTTCCCGGTTATATGACCTGTAAATTTTCCGTGGAGATTCTCAGATATTAGATAGTCCTGCCCAAAATTCTCAAACTTCAACATGAATTTATCGAGATCTACGTTTATGATATGAATATCAGGTTTGAAATAAATATGCTTTTTATCTTTTCCACTTAAGTATCCTTTAATATTGAAATGCCCGCCTGCCGCATCAAATGACAATCTATCGATATGTGCAATATGATCTTTGGTTGTTCTTAAGTCGGTCTTGAAATGATCCATCAAATGGTGGTGGTAATTTAAATGACCAATATCCATGTGAAAGCTCATATCAGGAAATTTCAGATCGTACAAACTAAATACTGCATCGTGATCAGTTTTTATTTCGGCATCTAATGACTCGGGTGTGCCTAAGTTGTAATTCAACAACTCATCTATATCCAAATGAGGGCCTTTTATACTAAGCGAGTTCGGTTTTTGAGAAAGCTCCGGGTCTAAGGTATATTCGAGATTTATTTCGAAACGTGAATGACCCATTTCCCCTTTAACCTTTTTTAAGCTTAGGTGACCTTTTTCCATATGCAGATCTCCCTTGAAATTTTCGAAACGCAGAGGGTGTAGTTTCAATGATCCTTCAATATGCGATAAACGCAAGTCGGTCGAACGAAGCCCGTGATCAAAATGCAAAGCAGCACTTCCATTCAATTTAAGCCTTGATATTTCTTCGTGACGGTAATCTTCCGGCACAAAACGCTCCCCTTTGTATGTGAAAATGTTATCAAGGTGTAAATGTTGTGAGGCCAAATCGAACTCAATCTTGGTGTCTCCATGCAATTTCTCCTCGAACCAAAGGTTATAATTCGCCAGCTTCCCTGAAAAATGAAAATCTGAACGATCAATCATCCCTGAAAAATCGATTACACGGAAATTATGGTGATCAATGAAAATATCAGCATTAAAATCGCGCAGAACATGAGGATAATGCTTCATTTTAGCATAGAGATCCTCAACAAAAAATTCACCGATAGGCAAATTAGGTGATTCTGTGATTGCTCTGGCTGAACTTTTGAATTTCAGGTTTAACTTAAGATCACTTATCTGCTCGTCGATGCCTTCTTTATCTTTAGAAGTAGTAAGTTCTCTGATATCAATAAATTCAGAACTTATATTCAAATCAGTCATTACCGCAATGTCAGTATGATGAATGATAGCTGGTAAATCACTGATACTTCCATG
>CAMATR010000286.1 GCA_945861175.1 Chitinophaga pinensis
ATCCCTCATTTTTTTAAATCCCCCTGCGTCTTTTTTCCTTCGTTATAAGTGATAACTCTCTGTTAGTTTGTCCTGCAACTGATGTGTTTTCATCGGCTCTACGAAGTAGATAAGGCATAACTTCTTTTACAGGACCATAAGGTACATATTTAGCAACATTGTATCCTGCATCAGATAGATTATAGGAAATATGCTCACTCATTCCCAATAATTGAGCGAAATAAATGCGCTTATCAGATTTTTCTAACTTATTATTTTTTATTAATTCAGTTAAAAAAAGAGAGCTTTTTTCATTATGTGAACCAGCACAAACGGCTCCAATATCAATATTTCTAATTACTAAATCAAGTGCTTTATCAAAATCATTATCAGAAGACACTTTATCGGGCTGAATAGGAGAGGGATACCCTTTTTCTTTTGCTCGTGCACGTTCTTTTTCCATGTAAGCTCCACGCACTAATTTAACTCCGTAATGGTAGCCCTTTAATCGTGACTCATTTATGGCATCCTCCAAAAAAACCAAACGATCATGGCGATAAAGCTGAACTGTATTGTAAACAATTGCTCTATGCTTATTATAGATTAACATCATTTGATGAGTTATTCGATCTATGGTATTTTGAATCCATGATTCTTCGGCATCAATAAAAACAGGAATATTTTTTTCAAATGCAGCATTACATATTTTATTTATTCTTGCTACTATTCCTTCGTATTCTATTTTTTCATTTTCGTTAAGGCTATCAGCATGTAAGTTTGCTTTCTCCAATATAGAAAAACGTGAAATACCTGATACTTTAAACACTGCAAAGGGGATATTTTTGCTTTTGCTTGCCGTTTCAATAGTTGAGATTATTTCATTTACAGTTTTATCAAAATCTTCCTCTGAAGTCTTACCTTCAACGGAATAATCAAGGATTGTCCCAACACCATACTGTCCCAGTAATTCGATTGTATTTTTACAATCTGCAATTGTCTCTCCTCCACAAAATTGAGCAAAAATTGTTTTTTTAATTAAACCCTGAATGGGTAATCTTAAATTTAAAGCGGTGTTAGTTGCAACTTTGCCAATCTTAACCATTGTAGGGTTTCCAATAATCTTAAAAAGTAGGTAAGCTCTTTTAAGTGATTTATTGGATTTGCTTTTGAAAGCAATTTCGGTATTTTCAAATGAAATCATGGCATAAATTTAATGGCTTTTGTCGTATTTAGGTTAACTATGAAAGGGCTTTATTTACTTTTGTGTTATGTCGAAAGAAACTTTTTTAAAAAACGATAAAGGAAATTCAATAATTGAATTTGGTTCAATAACAGATTCTTCATTTGATAAATTGCTTAATTCCAGTTATTCTCATTCCAAAATTGTGATCATGGTAGATGAAAACACCCATGAATATTGTCTTGAATATTTGATTACAAGTTTTGAGGTATTAAAGGAGGCAGAAGTAATGCTCTTGCCAGCTGGTGAACAAAATAAAGTGATGGAGGTTTGTTTTCAAGTGTGGGAAGCAATGTCAGAATACCAAATTGGAAGAAAGGATTTGGTTGTTAATTTAGGTGGTGGAGTTGTCACAGATATGGGAGGGTTTATTGCATCGGTATTCAAAAGAGGAGTGGATTTCATAAATATCCCCACAAGCCTATTAGGAATGGTGGATGCTTCAATAGGGGGGAAAACTGGAATTGACATAGGGTCATATAAAAATCAATTAGGTACGATAACTCAGCCAGTGGCCGTATTCATTGATCCATTGTTCTTATCTACCTTGCCTCAAGAGGAGATTCTCAATGGCTATTCCGAAATGTTGAAGCATACCTTGATCACTAATAAAAATAAGTTTATTGAACTTACGAATATAGGTGGTTTTGAGGATTTGCTGAAGATAGATCTAATTGAACAATCCGTAAAAATTAAAAATGAAATCGTATTACTCGATCCTTTCGAAAAAGGAATTCGGAAAGTATTAAACTTTGGGCACACAATTGGACATGCAATAGAAGGATATATGCTGTCAATTGATCCAATTCCTCATGGATTAGCAGTCGCTGCTGGAATGTTAGTTGAATCTTATATTAGTTATAAAAGAGGAATATTAGCAAAGGAAGAGTTCGTTTTGATTGAGCAAGAAATACTTTCTCGCTTCCCAAAAATTGAAATTCAGAAAAATGCATTAAAAGAAATTATTCAATTGTGCTTTCAGGATAAGAAAAACGAAGCAAATAAGGTCAGTTGTACACTAATTAATGGAATTGGAAATCCCTTATTCGATCAATTTTTAATGATTAATGATATTGAAAATGGTTTGAAGTATTATAGGGATTTATAATAATTAATTGTTTTTAAAGGCAACGGTTTGTTATTTTTATCGTCATAAATTTAAAACTACTACCAATCTATGAATGAACTTTATGATAAAAAGATTTCTACGTCTTCTTTGAGTGGAAATAATGCTTTTAATTTTTTTTATACGGTTATTTCTGTTTCATTAGCAACTATTATTTCTTTCCAATCTTTGAGTCAGAATTATGAAGAAATGAGTTCTGAAGTGCAATTTCGAATGAATCAAAATAAAATTGATGGGAAGGAAATACTTAGTGGAATTTTTATTGATTACGAATTTTCTTTTGGGGGTATAAATACCTCTGCTGATAAGGATAATTTATTCCGAGTTCTTTCTGAAAAATTCAATTCAACTGATATATACTTTAACCCAGACAATGGTCACGTAAGATTTACTTCACCTGCAAAGAATGATTTGGATTTATTAAAATCTTCCCTGGTTGAAGTGAATATTGGTTTAAATAATATTTTTAGAAAAGAATATATAGTTTCAAAATATTAATTATGAGATCATTAACTAATAATTTTTTAGGTAAATTACTATTAATCATTTCTGTAATTACTTTTTCTTTTAATGTTTCTTTAGCACAAGGAGATGATCCTTGTACTGCACAAGCATTAACAGTCAATACAAGTTGTACGTATGCAAATTATAATTACGCATCTTCAGCAACAGGTTCAACAGGGATACCTGAGCCGGATTGTGCTAATTATCCTGCGGGTGGAGATGACGTTTGGTTTTCTGCTGTTGTTCCTGCGTCCGGGATTTTAATTGTTGATCTTAATACAACAAATACAGGACCGTCAGATATGGGCATGGCGTTTTATTCAGCGAATTCGTGCGCAGGGCCTTTTACGTTGATAGAGTGTGATGATGACGATAGTAATAACGGCACTATGCCATACATTAATAGGCCAGGATTAACCCCAGGTTCAACAGTTTACATAAGAGTATGGGAATACGGAGCAGATACCTATGGTACATTTAAAATTTGTGCTTCAACTTCAACAACAACAGCCTGTGTTGGTGGTCAAAATAACAACTGTGCAACTGCTGATCCTTTCTGCACAGGAACGGCCTATAATTATTGTAATTCAACAGGTGTTGCGTCAATGGGTACTTATTCTTGTCTTTTCACCACGCCTAATCCAATGTGGATGTACTTGAATGTACAAACCTCTGGAGCTATTAATATTCAAATTCAACAATTTACAAATGCAGGTACGGGAATTGATGTCGACTTTGCAT
>CAMATR010000287.1 GCA_945861175.1 Chitinophaga pinensis
CATACTAGATATATAAACGATCATATTGAATATAGAGCTTATGCAGATAATGATCAAGAATTTCAGAAATCATTTCGTTCCATACACAACCCACTTGAAATATATCCAAAAGATAAGACAGGTATCATTAAAGCTAAACCGAGTGAAAAAAGCACTGTATCATTTCAAATAAATGATGAAAATGGAAATTCGTCTTCACTTACGTTTGATTTAAAAGTAGAAAAAGGAATGGTTAACCAATCTCTCAATCTTTTTGATTCGACGAAATATCTTTTCCCAGATTCGGCCTATGAATTTCAAAATGAAAATATGGCAATTAATACCGAGAAGTACACATTTTATCAACCCTTGCGTAATACCATTATTATAAATAACTCTATTTCAATGGGTGATGCAAGAGAGCCCGTTCAGCTACCATTGAAAGTAAGAATGAAACTACCCGAAAAAGTAATTAATAACCAATACTTTTTTATTTCCAATACAAATTATAAAGGAAAAGAAAATTCGATTGATGCCATGATCAATGCAGGATGGATTAACGGAGAAAAAAAATCATTGGGGAAATACAGTTTAAGAATTGATAGTATTCCTCCTTCGTTACTTCCAAGTAATTTTTCAATAGCTAATTGCAAAGGGAAGAAGCAACTTATTTGGTCAATTAGAGAATCAAAAACTGAACTATTAGACTATGATCTTTACATCGATGGAACATGGAATATCGTTGAATTTGAGAGAAAAGGGAATTTCCTAATTTTCAACAAACCGACCAAATTAAAAGGAAAGCATACTGTACAACTAATTGTGATAGACAGTTGCGGAAATAAGACTGAATGGAAAGGATTTCTTGATTTTTAATTAGTCCTTGTAGTGAATTTCTACTTTTTCAGATTGCTCACTTTGATTTTTAGCAGCACTGGATCGAATTTCAATATGTCGTATTTCGCCTCCTGAAGTTGCGGTTTGCTTTCCAATAAAAATCAATAAAATGGCAAAAAAGGCAATTATATAGCTGAGAACCGTATTATATGAATTCTTTTTCCAACTCGACCACAAAGCAAATAATGAAAATACTCCAAAAACATAACTTAGTAGCGCAAAAAATTCTGCTGACTCTTCATGTTCATGAATTAAGTGTTCCGTTACACCAGGAAGATGTTCTACTATCTCCTCTGCACCTTCACCAGAATTCATAGCTATCGCGGCAGTAATAGCCGCAATACAAAAAATAAAATATGCAGTTCTTTTAACTATTTCAGCTTTAAATCCTATTCCAACAGCTAATACAATTAATCCTGCTATTGGAAAAATGATTGGTAAATGATTAACTACTAAATGAAAATGTGCATCATTCATGATTTCTATTTTATGTTTTACATTATTTCATTTGATATCAACAAACGATTTGTTTGACAATAAGAAATGTAATCGCTACAACAATTCAAATAACAATGCATTGAATTTTGGCCATTACAAATTTCAAAAAGATTTAATAGGACTTTTTTTATTGAAGAAATTAAACTTATAGCCTTTCGAACGCCTACTAAAAAATATATTTTACGCCATCGTACTTGGCGTACCAAAATTCATTGGTGGCATTCCAGGCTTTTCAGAATCATCTATCACTCCAAAATTTTGCTCGTATTTCTGAACATTATCAACCAAGGCACGCATAAATCGCTTAGCATTTTGGGGCGTCATTAGCACTCTTGTGCGTACTTTACCTTTGGGCATTCCTGGCATCATTTGAATAAAGTCACAAACGACTTCAGATGGTGAATGTGTGATGATACTAAAATTAGAATATACTCCCAATGCCACATCTTCACTCAATTCAATATTCAATTGGTTTTCGTCTTTGTTCTCCATTTTTAAACCTTAAAAAAATAACTATTCTTGATTCGAACTATATAAAAAAAGGGAGCAACTATGCTGCTCCCTTTCAATTATGTATTAGAATTAATTCTCTTCTAACATTTCTTCATAAGCCTCTTTGGAAGCGACAATCATTTTCTGAAAATCTCTGACACCTGTTCCTGCTGGGATTAAGTGACCGACAATCACATTCTCCTTCAAGCCTAACAAATGATCTTCCTTACCAGAAATCGCTGCCTCATTAAGAACTTTTGTTGTTTCCTGGAAGGATGCTGCAGAAATAAACGATTGAGTTTGAAGGGACGCTCTTGTAATACCTTGCAACAAAGGTGTTGATGTTGCTGGTACCGCATCTCTCGCTTCAATCAATTTTTTATCGGAACGCTTTAATTGAGAGTTTTCATCTCTAAGTCGACGTGCAGAAACAATCTGTCCGTTTTTCAAAGTAGTTGAATCGCCTGCTTCAATTACAACTTTCATCCCGAAAACCGCATCATTTTCTTCCATGATATCAGCCTTATGAACAGACTGCCCTTCTAAGTATTTGGTGTCACCAGCATCAACGATCTCAGCTTTCAACATCATCTGACGAACGATAACTTCAAAATGTTTATCATTAATTTTTACACCTTGAAGACGATATACTTCTTGGATTTCATTAACGATATATTCTTGCACTTTTGTTGGACCTTCAATATTCAAAATATCATTTGGTGTCGTTGCACCATCAGACAAAGGCTGACCTGCGCGAATAAAGTCGTTTTCCTGTACCAAAATGTGCTTAGAAAGTGGAACTAAATACTTGCGAACTTCCCCTGTTTTAGATGTAATCTGAATTTCACGGTTACCTCGTTTGATTTTACCGTACTCTGCAATACCATCAATTTCAGCTACAACTGCAGGATTAGAAGGATTACGTGCTTCGAAAAGCTCTGTAACACGTGGAAGACCTCCCGTAATATCACCTGTTTTACCAGATACTCTTGGAATCTTAACAAGTACCTCACCTGCTTCAACCTTATCACCTTCGTTTACAGAAATATGAGCATCAACAGGTAAAGAGTATTCTCTGAGTACTGCTTTAGTTTTTAAGTCAACAATGTGAATAGCCGGATTCTTTTTCTTATCTCTCGATTCTGTAATTACTTTTTCAGTAAATCCAGTTTGCTCATCTACTTCTTCACGGAAAGTTATACCCTCAATAATACTATCAAACACTATCTTACCTGTAACCTCAGAAACGATTACTGCATTGTAAGGATCCCATTTACATATCACATCACCTTTTTTCACTTTTGTACTGTTTTCAATAACCATTTCAGCTCCATAAGGAATGTTGGTGTTCATGATTACAATACCAGTTTTCTCATCAGTGATTTTTAGTTCAGCCGAACGACCAACAACTACCACTTTCATTGACCCATCTGCATTCTTCTTTTCGATTGTGCGAAGTTCATCAATTTCAAGTTTTCCGTTTGCCTTTGCTTTCATATCTGAAACATCAGCAATATTCGATGCTGTACCCCCAACGTGGAATGTACGAAGTGTAAGCTGAGTTCCTGGTTCACCAATTGATTGTGCAGCGATTACACCAACAGCATCACCATGTTGAGCGATTCTATGAGTAGCTAGGTTACGTCCGTAACATTTCGAACAAACCCCTCTTCTCATTTCACATGTCAATACAGAGCGAATTTCAACCTCTTCTATACCT
>CAMATR010000288.1 GCA_945861175.1 Chitinophaga pinensis
AGGGAAGTATTAGGAGGGTTTTATACCTTTTTAATAAGCTTCATTGAAATTTTATCAATTTTGACTTTTGCTGTTACTATTGCTTTTCTTGCTCGAAGAAATTTATTAAAGATTCCCCGATTTACAATGAGTGAATTGAAAGGTTGGCCTACGAAAGATGCTAATTTGATTTTGATTTTTGAAATTATTTTACTGTCATGTATTTTTACTATGAATGGTGCTGATGAAGCAACTAGTCTTCTAAAATCAAACCAAAGTTATGGTTTTGCAGTAAGTCAATTTTTAGGGCCAATTCTTTTTGGTGGGATTAAATCTGTCGAAACTTTACATATTCTAGAGCAAATTGGTTGGTGGGGACATATATTTATGGTCTTTGTTTTTTTGAATTATCTGCCATATTCTAAACACTTACATATTCTTTTTGCTTTTCCAAATACTTATTATTCAAACTTGAACAGTAAAGGGAAGTTTACAAATATGGAATCAGTAACGGCAGAAGTTAAATTAATGCTTGATCCAAATGCTGACCCATATGCTTCGCCTAAAGAGCCATTAGCTGAGCCACAGCGTTTCGGTGCAAAAGATGTTACTGATCTTACTTGGAAGAACTTGATGGATGCCTATTCGTGCACAGAGTGCGGAAGATGCACATCGTCTTGCCCAGCGAATGTTACTGGAAAGCTATTGTCTCCGCGAAAAATAATGATGGATACACGCGATCGTTTAACAGAGGTGGGAAATAATATCAGTAAGCATGGGAAGGAATTTTCAGATGGGAAAAATTTATTAGGAGACTATATTTCTGAAGAAGAAATTTGGGCCTGCACTTCTTGTAACGCCTGTGTGCAGGAATGTCCAGTAAATATTGATCCTCTCTCAATAATTATAGACCTAAGAAGGTACTTAGTAATGGAAGAATCAAAAATGCCGACTGAATTGACCGGCATGTTGACAAATATTGAGAACAATGGAGCTCCATGGCAGTTCTCGCCAAATGATCGTTTAAACTGGGCAAATGAAGAATAAGAAATCTGAAGTGGAATTGATAGAACTAGTTGAAAATGGAAAACTCCTTTCACCTGTTTTGCCGGAACATGTAAAAAATTATCTGATAGATATAGATGGCACCGTATGTGATGATATTCCAAATGAAGAGCCAGAAAGAATGGTAACAGCTTACTTGTATCCAGATGCATTAGAAACGGTAAATAAATGGTTTGACGAAGGGCACGTAATAACTTTTTTCACTTCAAGACTAGAAGAACATCGCGACATTACTGAAGTATGGCTAAAGAAAAATGGATTTAACTACCATGGCCTACTAATGGGTAAACCGCGAGGAGGTAATTACCATTGGATTGACAACCATATAGTTAGAGCTACACGCTATGAAGGTAAATTTACAGACCTAATTGAAAAAAGTGTAAATATTCAAGTTTTTGAAGAGTAATACCATGAGTTTGAAAGTACCTACAATGGCAGAGATGATAGCACGAGGAGAAAATCCAGATGTGCTGTTTTGGGTTGGATGTTCAGGAAGTTTTGATGATCGAGCGAAAAAGATTACCAAGGCGGTTGTAAAAATTCTCAACCATTGCAACGTGAAATTTGCAGTTTTAGGAACAGAAGAAAGTTGTTCTGGTGACCCTGCAAAACGCGCTGGAAATGAGTTTACATTCCAAATGCAGGCTATGATGAACATTCAAGTATTAAACGGCTATGAGGTTAAACGAATTGTAACAGCGTGTCCTCATTGTTTTAATACTTTGAAAAATGAATATCCGGAGTTAGGGGGTAACTATGAAGTTATTCATCATACACAATTAATTCAAGACCTCATAAATACGGGTAAGTTGGCTATAAATGATGGTTCAATATATAAAGGAAAAAAAATAACCTTTCACGATCCATGTTATCTTGGTAGAGCAAATGATGTTTATGAAGCTCCGAGGGAGCTAATTGAAAAATTAGATGCTGAACTCGTTGAAATGAAAAGATGCAAAAGCAACGGTCTATGCTGCGGTGCTGGGGGAGCTCAAATGTTCAAAGAAGCCGAAAAAGGGAATAAAGAAATTAACATTGAACGCACCGGAGATGCTCTAGATTCCAATGCGACGATAATTGCTACAGGTTGTCCTTTTTGTAATACAATGATGACAGATGGAGTAAAACATTTTGAAAAAGAAGAAAGTGTGAAGGTCTTGGATGTTGCTGAATTAATAGCCAATGCTGCTGAACTATAATCATATTTTCCCTTCTTTTACCCCTGAAAGTAGGATATGGATCTATACATCTAGCCGCGAGTTAACATTGGAAGAAGTTAAGTTTGTGTCTAATGAAATGAAGAATTTCGTTGCTTCATGGAATGCACATGGCAAATCTTTGAATGCAGATTCTGTTATTTTGTATAATCGCTTTTTGATTCTTACCGTTGATGAGGGTTCTCACCCTGCTTCTGGATGTTCAATAGATTCATCTGTCAAAACGGTTAAATTTCTCGGAGAAAAACTAAAAATTGATTTTTTTGATCGATTAAAAATCTATATCGAAAAAGACAATGAATTTAAACGTATTCCATTTTTTGATTTAAAAGATTATCCTGAATGGAATTATTTCAATCCAATGATAGTCTCATTGGAAAGTTTTAGAAACGAATGGTATTTGCCTATTCAAGATTCAACACTACTTTGATTTATTTGTTTTTTCTTTTCTATTCAATCGTTTTCCTACAGCTATTTTAACACTGTAAAAGTATTGCCGATAGATTAAATCACTGAAGCGGATTGATTTATTATCAAATTCTGTCACAAGAAAAATAAAATAAGTGGGGGCAGAATACCCACCCATTAGTCTTAAATCGTAGCGAGGTGCTAACCCAATAAAAGAACGATTATTTCCATTCGAATTATAAACCTTTGTTTGAATAACAGCTCCAAATCCTAAGAGGCCAGAAATTTGCCAATTATTTAACCTCTTCACATATGCATAACCTGGTATAATACCGAAGTCCAGTGCGGAATAATAGTTCGAAGAAGTCTTAGTATTACTCGAATCAATCAATTCAGTTGGAAGAATGGAGGATTTATCGTTCGTTAGACTAAAAATATTAAAGGTGCTTTTTAAGTACCAAGTGCGGGCATCTTTTTTGTAATATCCTGTTTGCCCTCTTAACGCGGACATTTTAAATTCTTTATTTTTAAAATACCAAGTATTCATGGAAAAGGATGCAGACTTAGTCTTTGGTCTAAGGTCATTTGGATTGTCATTTGTCAAGGTGTCATTCCAAGAAATAGCATTTTTAATTGCATAACCTTCGTATGAACAGATATCTAAATCAAAAAATAACTTTTTGAAACTTAAATCAAATCCAAGATTTAAAGGTTTTGTTCTGCCATAATTTGAAATTGATCTCGCGTAACCAGGAAGTGGTATTCCAATCCTTAAAGCAAACCATTTGTAACTTACACCAACTCCGATAATATTCCTGAAATTATTTTTGTACTTTAAATTATCAATACCAAAAGAATAGGGATAAGAAATTGAAAATGGGGCAGAGGAGTAGCCTAAATCTGCATATACTAC
>CAMATR010000289.1 GCA_945861175.1 Chitinophaga pinensis
ATGATACTTATTTCTGCAGGTGAAAGAGCGTTAAATCCGGCAAAAAGAAATACTCTGTCCTTGCTCTCCTTAAAGAGCACATCAATATTTTGAGACAGATAACGATAAGCGCTTCCCGCATAACAAAGCCCGTCTTTGTCTAATTGCTTATTCAATTCATTGTAATACCCAGGCAAACGATCCCAAAATTGCATGAATCTTTTTTGACCATCAGTAAGTTCTTCCTGAGCAAAACTCCAACTTTCTATTTCTTTAATTGATGCTAGATTTTTAAAAACATCTTTTGAATCTAACTTATACCTATCAATCTCGTCAAAATCTGAAAGTAAAATATTTCCCCATTCCATGAATTCATCAAAGGAAACATCTTTTGGGTCAGTTGGATTTGCTAATTGTATTTTGAAAAGTCTTACAAGTGTTCTTGTTCGATCGATAACCGTTCGGTTACTAAAAGATTTTACCCATTTATCAATCGTTACCATCTCGGGAGCCAATAATGGCTTTCCCTTGAGCTGAAACAAAGAAGAAGCTATATACTTTTTAGCGCGTTCGGAAGGTAAGACAATCGTTAGATTTCTTGGATTTAATTTGTTTTCAATAATGTAATTAGCAATTTGGTCGGTAAATTTCATTTCTTGTTTGATGTACGTAAAAGACGCATGAATATAACAAAAAATGTTTCGATTGCTTCACCAACTATTCGAATCCGACTTTACTGAAGAAAAGTTTTGGCCGATTAGAATTCATGAATTTATTACCCCCGTATGCTTTCATTATTACAAGAAATTGGTCAGTTTGAATCAATCGAATCCAATGGGGACCCTCTGGATAAGTGTCTGACAAGCCTTCACAAACCTCAGTTCCATCATCCAGAAAATAATGAGAAGAAATCGATCCATCTGGAGCTGCAATATATATTTCTCCCTGTTCTTCAAGGCTTAATGATCCATCAATTGGGACTAATTCGATTGAATAAGTATTCCCTTGCCCCATTTCCCTGTAAACTAAATAAGGGTGATTGTCCCATATTTTTAATTGAGTTGGTTTACCTGGAAAGATTGCAATTAGTCCGACAGTATCATTATAAATGGAGAAGCCTCTTTTTGAACGAACTAACTGTTTATCCAATGTCAGTTGTTCAGAAAATGTAGCTGAAACTCTGCGAAGCTTATATCCTTTTGCTCTTAAAAGGTTAATCATCCCTAATTCTCCAGCCAAATGACCGGCCCCTACAGCACAAAATACAGATTGCTTGCGAACAAGTGTGTCAAGACCAATTATCATATTTTGATTTCTATTTATAATAATGTCATCATGCATTCCCGGATTGAAAGAAAGATTGGCCTTCATCAAACGATCTAAAGAAGTTATATTACCTTTCACATAGAAATCAATCAGTTTTTCTTGACTCAATGATTGCGGATTCCATTCAAGTCTTTTACTCTCTGTTTGTCCCCAATCATTCATCATTTGGAGTTGGTCCTTCACCTGTTCCAAAGGGTAGAATTTTTTTCCTGCATTGTAACAATACTCAAGGAAATAGGCGTCAAGAAACTGAGGCATCCCATCCTCGTCGCCATAAATTGTTTTAGTCGGCTTATCATTTCCAGTATAAGCGTTTCCTTCGTTATCTATAAGTAAGCGAACATCTTCCTGACGCGTATCCCAATCTTCGAAAAGTGAAAAAAGATCTGTTTCAAGAACTATAGATTCAGCCTTATTCAGCGCAAAATAAGTTGAGTCAGAAAAATTAAAAATTCTTTTATCGTTGGAATGAAGGCTTCCATACAAGTAACTTTTGGTTTTCAAACCGTTGCCAGAAATTTCCCAAAGCAACTCGTTGTCGAGCTGCGCGCTCTGTCCTAGAAGATTTCCAGAGCAAATGATTAAAACACAAAAAAGAAGCTTTTTGAACATACTGAGAACTAAAGGTAGATGTTTTAAGCAATAATCATACTAAAATCCTTTCGATGTGCTGATCGCCAAAAGCATATGGTATATATGACAATGATGGTATTTCTTTCGTAATTATAATAGGAGAGCACCTGCCGAGTGCAATTCGACCATGACTATCACTCAGTCCCATTGCAAATGCTGCATTAATCGTTAATGCGTTAAATGCTTCTTCAGCTGTCATCTTCATCTTAACACAAGCAAGAGACCAAATAAATTGTAAGTTCCCTGAAGGAGAAGAGCCTCGATTAAAATCACTAGCCAAGGCGACTGGCAAGTCGTTTTCAATCAAGCGTCGCGCGTTTCCGAATGGAATTCCCAAAAAATGAGAGCAGCCTGGAAGTATAGTTGGAATGCAATCTGACTCTTTCAAAGCTTCGATATCCTCTTCACTAATTTCTTCTAAATGATCCACCGACAATGCGCCAAGTTCAATTGCCTTTTTAACCCCGCCTAATACCGAAAATTGATTCACGTGTACTTTAGGAATAAGACCATATTTTTTGCCTGCCCGCAGAATTCTATCCATCTCATCTACAGAGAAATAGTTTCTTTCACAAAAACAATCAATATAATCAGCCAGACCATCTTCAGCTATTTTCGGAAGCATTTCATTAATTATTAAGTCAATGTATTTAGCGTGATCATTTTTAAACTCAATAGGAAAAGCATGTGCCCCAAGAAAAGTTGCTTTGATTGAAATTGGAGCTTCCCTTTTCAGTCGTTTGATTACTCGCAACATTTTAATTTCTGACTCTAAACTTAAGCCATAGCCAGATTTAATCTCAATTGCACCTGTGCCGTATGAAATAAAGCGCTCTATTCTTTGCATGGCAGCGGCAAAAAGATCATCTTCGGATAGCTCTGATAACCTCCTTGCAGAATTCAGGATTCCACCTCCTTTAAGTGCAATTTCTTCGTATGAGAGCCCATTTATTCGATCCACAAATTCTTCTTCCCGACTTCTGGCGAATACAGTATGGGTGTGGGCATCGCAGAAAGCAGGTAAAACATATCTTCCTTCTCCATCAATAATCTCAAGCTCTCGCCAATCATCTATTCCACTTAAATCATCCATTTTTCCATAAGAAACAACTTCACCATCTTCCAGGGCAAGGAATGCATTTTCTATCATAGCAAGAGATTTCATCTCTTTTCCGCGAAGAATGGTTGGCAGATCTTCGCCTGCTTGAACAAGCCCCTTGATGTTTTTAATGAGCAGTTTTTTCATGTAATACCTAGAATAATACTATTTCAGAAAACAAAAGTACAATCAAATTAATGAAATATAGACTCCTCTTTCTAATTCCCTTATTTAATCAAAATATCATGGTTCAAACATTTACTAGGGACAAGTGATAATATTGTGTAATATTAAACGTCAATACCCCACCCACTATAAACTCATAGTAACCGGCAGAATACTTTTAAATAAAACTCTCTCTCAAAGAGATAGAAAATTAAGGTTAGAAAATCTAGAAAAAATCGAATTTCAAGAAAATTAGTCCACAGCAAAATTGATCCATTCTATTGCTTAATATTCGAAATAAAAAATACTATATTTGCAATCGCTAATTTTTATTAGCATGTCCACTAAGCCTCGGTGGCGGAACTGGTAGACGCGCTGGA
>CAMATR010000290.1 GCA_945861175.1 Chitinophaga pinensis
TAAACTTACCCGTTCATTCAAATGATGATTATCAATAATTTCCTGATATTTCTGAAAGCTCCCGTATACCTCACCTGCAACTATAAGCTGAAAATCATCCGAAAGAAGCGCCATTGCCTCAAGCAATAAATCCAAGCCTTTATAATCACGAATAATCCCAAAAAACAAGATGATTTTTTTTTCGGCCATTTTTTCCAAACCCAATTTTTGCAAGGCAACCATTCTTGTTGTTTTTTCACCAAATTGATTGTAAACGGGATGTGGGACATAGATGTATTTCGCCTTCGGATAATAAAAAAGTAGATCTTTAAGTACTTTTTCGGACATAACAATAAATCCATCGTTACGCTTTAAGAAATAACGATTACACCAATTATCAAAAAAACGTTTTTCGTGCGGAATGACGTTATCTAAAATGCTTATCCGCTTCGTTTTTTTAGTTTGACGACCTAAAACATACCCTAAACTTGGAGCGAAAAATGTCATCCAATACTTCGTAATAATTAAATCGGGCTGCATCTTTTTTATTCTCCATGCAGTACGAATATACGTCAAGGGATTAATAGAGTCCAGCCAACGCTTTGATGGAATAAGATCTGCAGCATCTTCAGGGCTAACTAATTGCGTTTTTCCAGGAAATAATATCGACGGATATTGTCTTGAAAAAGTAATAGCTTCAACCGCGTGTTCTTTTTCTATTTCCCTGTAAATTAATGCATTAAACTGAGCAATTCCTCCTCGATATGGATAAAAAGTAGAAAGAAAAACAATTTTCATAGTTTAATTTAAAGGATCTTTTCCATAGCATCCACCACCACATTCGATTCAATAGAAAGCATACATGGTGCATCAAATTGACACGAATTTCCAAAATAACATTGACAGGGCGAAGGTGGACCAACTAAGATACCACGACCATACAATTCAAATTCAAAAGGATTAAAAATGGTATTCATGAGCACCATTTTTTTCTTTAAAGCGGTTGCAATATGCATCATCATGGTCACTTGAGTAACAATTGCATCACAACAATTTGTAATTGCAATGAATTCTTCCAAAGAAAAGTGACCTGGATAATAAACGTTTGAGGCGATGCTTAAGCGTTCATTCTTAGCATGCTCCAATTCTCCCCCTAAAAAAATAGGAAAATACCCATTTTCTTGCAAAGACCTTGCGGTTTCAATCCATTTCTCATCAGACCATAAACGCGTATTCCAACGTGGGCCGCATCCGGTATTGAGACCAATTATTATTTTTCCATCTGATAATTTAACGAACTTTTCTTTCCAAAAGCTAGCCATTTTATCATTCAGATGAATGAGGTATTCTTCCTTATTAAATTTAAAATGGCAAATTTCAAATATCTCTTCAAGGTAGCTTTTCGTATTTTCTTTGGATAAAGAATCAAAATAGCCCGTTAAAAGTTTGCGCTCGGCTGCTGGTGTGCATGCTGCTATATGTCCATCTTGCCAAGTAAAACCGTATTTTTCTTCAGCAGAAACCAAGGATGTGAGAAGGCACGCCTCCTTATCCTTATCTAGGTTAATGACGATATCAAATGCAGTATGCTGCAGATTGAAAAGGGACACTTCATTCAAACAAAGCAATTCATCAATGCCTTGTTTAGGAAGAATCGAAGGACTTAGCGTAAGCCAAGTAATGTGTGCATTTTTATGAATTAACCGTAATTTTTCTATAAGCGGTGTGGTCCGAATCACGTCACCTAATGCACCAAGTTTAATGATTAATATCCTTTTTTGTATTGGCGAATAGTGCTGACAGTTTGTACAAATTGATCCATCTGTTTTATTGGGTTTACATGGAATACTCCCTCTAAAATGCAGGCAATCAAATTTGGTATTTTGGTGGTTCATTTGAATTAACAATTAGAGCAAAAATAAATGATTGCATTCAATTTTGGAGATTTAATTACCATAATCGATAATCTCCATCACTATTTCTTTTCCTGATTTGATTGTTAAGGTATCAAAATTCATAATATTGAGATCCTTATAAACTTTACGAATCATTCCAACATTTGCAGCATAATCTTCATATTTACGCTGGTAAGCTATTAAGTTTCGATCATTTGCCTGTTCAACGCGCAGTGTACTATCGAAAAATAGCCCATTAATTGTTTTTGCTTGAAAAATAAAATCATAGTATGCCTCTTCATTTTCGTTGGCATTGTATTGATTTGTATTCCAAATTTTGGAGCTCGTAATTGGAAAAACCAACTTAACTTTTCGCTGATTTTCCTCCACTAATTGCGCTTTATTATCGTGAATAATGGTGGTCCATAAATCAGTAATCGCCCAAGGGCTAAAAATATCAGCTCGTTTGTAGCGATAGAACTTTCTAGCGATTCGACCTTCATTATCTATTACTGTATCACCAATAAAAGTTTTTAATTGGTAGTATAAGGTATCGTGTTCAATTACTGCATTCTCATCGTGATTAATTTCGCGCACATCATAAATAACATATCGACCCTCTTGAAGCCCAAAATAATGTTGATTCAGGGGTAAGGGAGATGCATTGCTCTTGTCTTTTTTGCAGCTTTGTAATGAAAGACACAAAATGACAAGCAAAAATAGTAAGGTGTTGATTTTTATCATTTTCATTTAATTCAAAGTTACAAAACTAATTGTTTGGATCGATGCCATTCTTTTCACAATATTTAAAGTATTCATCTAAATCGTCTCCTTTCAATACAATTCCCTTGTTATAAAATAATTTACCCAATAATTTACCTTTAATATCGTAGCCGTAGGTCCAACCTTGTAACAGATCATTTTTATAGTTACTAAGAGATATCAAAACATTATTTGAATTAAATGTTAACCATTCTCCTTCTTTTTTACCTTTCAAATACCCTCCTTTTTCTTTACAATTTCCCTTCATAAAATAAGCTTCAAACGAACCATTGAGCAAACTATCTTTGTAATTTTCAATTGTCAACATCTTTTCCGTGTCTTCGCTCTGCCCCTCTAAATAATAGGTAACCCGAAGGCCATTTAACTTGTCTGAAATGTACATCTCTCTACTAATTATAAATCCTTCTGAACTATAATTTATCCAAAGCGAATCCCTCTTCATCTGCTTATAACGCCCTTCTGACATTAATTGCTCATTTTCAAAATAGAAGCGAGCATAAGAGAGATTATTTTTATCCTGATGTTGAATAATGGCTTTCAATTTACCTGACGAAAAAAAATACCGAAATTCCCCTGTTGGCTTATTATCTTTAAATTGCCCAGTGTAGATGGCAGTTTTATTATCGGGATAATACTTCGCCCAAGCACCCTGCTTCCAACCTTTTTTATCAATTGTATTTGTTTGACCAAAACAAACAAAGGGAAAAATAATAAGGATGATTAAGTATCTTTTCATAACAAATTGATTGAAAAATCATACAATGAAGCGAAGCGAAAGTCTGGTATAGCATTAATTTCTTCTTTGGACTCAATTAAAACCGTTTTCATGCCTAAGCGCTGTCCGAATTCAATATCTGAATCGGTATCTCCCACCATAATGGAACTAGAAAAATCAATGCCTGGGTATTCTGCTTGAGCCTTCAA
>CAMATR010000291.1 GCA_945861175.1 Chitinophaga pinensis
TAGATTTACAGATCCTAAAGATGAACTAAGACTATCTGCTTTAATTACAAATTGATTGTAATAGCCATCCAACCTTAGGTCATAGGTTTGTAGATAAGAAAGTCGCTCAATGTATTTATCAAATTCTATTTTATTACTTGACGCAGAGATGGGCAGTTTGATCTTCTTCAGGTCATTAATGGAAACATATGCATAATCAATTTTTTCTCTAAAGAATGCACTTTCAAATTCCCGAAAGTCAGGCAATATAAAATCGCCGTTCAATTTTGTTGATTTCCCAGTTCTAAATTCTAAATCGGTGATATGAAGATTTTTTACCATTTCGGTAATTTTACCTTTTAAGGTGACTTGTTGATCCATTCCCTTAAGTGCTGTTGCAAAATAGGAAACATCTTTTAATGAAACCGAACTTTTGGCTATTTCAGAATCGAAAACCACACTGTCCTCAAAGGTTTCAAAATCAACCATTTCATCTAAAAGCAAGTGGAATTTTGGTATATTTATTTTCGAATGAGGTGTTTGAATCTGCAGGTTTTTGATTTTTAAACCTTTTGGAGAAATATTTACATCCATTTCAAGGGAGGATAGTTTAAACCCACATTTCTCTATTGTGTTAAGTTTGTTAATGGTGAAATTAAATTCACCATTTAAATTATTGAATTGTGCAATTTGCAGATTTACTTTTTTAAGATCAATGTGGTCATAATCCATCCCAAAGTCAGAATAACCATATCTAAAATCATCGTATTTAAAATTAACGTTAGACAGTTCAAGTGAGGAAAGGTAAACATCAAATGGTTTTGATTTTGTCGTTCGTTCATTACCAGAAAAATAATCAGCAATGAACTCGTAATTATAATCACCATGAATACTGTCTCGATTTATATGTATAATCCCACCATCAATTTGAGCATGTTTTAATTTGACAAAGTTATTTTTGAGATTCAATTCTTCCAATGTCAGATAAAGTGTTTGAATGGAAGCGAGTGTGTCTTTATGTTGGTCTAAAATAAAAACTCCATCAAGAGCAACACGATCGAAGAATACAAGTGATAATCCATTTATTCTCACAGTCGTATTTAATTCTTTGGATAGAAAGCTGGTGGCTTTTTGAGCCAGAAATGTTTGAAAAGGGCTTGTTCGTATTGCAAAAAGGAAAAGTATTAAAGCAATGAGCACCCACTCCAGAAAAATCCCAAAGGTGCGTGCAATTATTTTGAATACTTTTGACATCTGTTACAAACTTACGGAACTTGCCCGAAAAAGATATATACATCCTTGGTATCGAATCTTCATGTGACGATACTTCAGCTGCTATCCTCAAAAATAACACCATTTTATCGAATTTGATTGCCCGCCAAGATGTACATGAGCTCTATGGTGGTGTCGTTCCTGAATTGGCAAGCCGAGCTCATCAGCAAAATATAGTGCCTGTTATCGATGCTGCAATAAAAAAGGCGGGTATTTCAAAAGAACAGATTGATGCTGTTGCATTTACTCGCGGACCAGGTCTTATGGGCTCACTGATAGTTGGGACCTCTTTCGCAAAAGCATTTTCCATGGCAATGGATATCCCTCTTATAGAGGTGAACCATATGGTTGGTCATGTTTTGGCTCATTTCATAGAAGATGGTGAGAACAAAATGCCAAAATTCCCATTTTTGTGTTTGACGGTTTCTGGAGGTCATACTCAAATTGTGCTTGTAAGGGATCATCTTGACATGGAGGTAATAGGAACCACGATTGATGATGCAGCCGGTGAAACCTTTGATAAAGCTGCTAAATTATTAGGTTTTCCATATCCAGGAGGGCCTTTAATAGACAAGCATGCGTCCAACGGAGATCATTTAAAATTTAAATTTTCAAAACCAGATATAAAAGAATTGGATTTTAGTTTTAGTGGATTAAAAACATCAATTCTTTATTTCCTGCAAAAACAATGTATTTCAAATCCAGCTTTTATTGAACAGAATCGAGATGATCTTTGTGCGTCTATACAAGCAACGATTATTGAAATACTTCTTAAAAAGTTGAAGAAAGCCGCAAAAGACCTGAACATCAACCAAATTGCTATTGCTGGGGGTGTTTCAGCGAATAGTGGTTTACGTAATACTCTGAAGGAGGAAGCTTTATTGTTAAATTGGGAAGTTTACATTCCTAAATTCGAATATTGCACAGACAATGCTGCTATGATTGCAATTACTGGAAAATTTCTCTTTGAAAAAGCTGTTTTTTCTGATCAATCTGTAGCTGCTTCTCCAAGATATTCGATCTGATATTTGAAAATATTCAATAATATGCTAGTTTTGTTCGTTGAGAACTGCATATTGTTCATTTATGTTGGTTTGATAAATAGAATAAACTAATTTACAAGAACGTCACTATTTTTTTCAAGAGATTATGGAACCTGAACTAATTGAGAAGGAATTGATCTCCCTATTGTGTTTCAATGAGAAGCAGAAGATCAATCAACACCCAGAATTGCGGAGTCAAATAGATAATGCAACTATTTTGGGTAATGCGCACAGAAGTAAAGTTTCGATCATTTTTCAAGATGACTCGGGCTTGAAACGCGTCGATACCACCATATGGGCGGCTGGTACGAAATTCATTTGCTTGAAAGGTGGTGTTTGGATTCCAATTGATAGTATTTTAGAAATCAAAATCTGAAACCAACTATTTTAAAATCAACTTTTAGGATTTCAAGGATTATTGAATAATAAAGATTCTTACATTTAATATCGATTTGTAATTTTGAACTAATTATAGTCGATGAAATACTTTTTATTTTTTATTCTTTTGCTGCTTTCAGTTAATTTGAGTTATTCCCAGAATGCGATAAATTGGTCATGGAGATATGACCAGTTAAGCCAGGCTATTGTTTTCAACGCTCAAATCAACGACGGTTGGCATCTGTACAGTCAACATGTCGGGAATGATATTGGTCCAGTTCCAACTGCGTTTTCTTTTAATCCATCCAACAATGTTCGTTTAATTGATCAAGTTATAGAACCAGTGCCGATTCAGAAGTATGATGAAAATTTTGAATCAACAATGGATTTTTTTGAGAACAATGTCGAATTCATTCAAAAAATTGATGTGAAAGAAAATACATTGGTAGAAGGAATTATAACCTACATGGTCTGTAATGACAACATGTGTTTGCCACCTGTAGACCTTCCGTTTAGCATTGAAATAACAAAATAATTAGATCAATTATGATTTACAGAATTTTTATCGCGTTTGCGTTTTTAACTATTTGTTTAGCGTCGGTTGCTCAAGTAGAATTGCCAGAGGATAAAGTAAAGTGGAGTTTTTCCATTGATCAAAAAGACAATGAAGCAACTGTTACTGTAAAAATTAAGATAGTTGATCATTGGCATATCAATGCTGTAAAGTTACCTGCGGGAAGTTTTGGTATTCCCACTACTTTTGAATTGAAAGCCTCAAAAGAATTTAAATCATTTGGTGGTATTATTGAGCCAAAACCAATAGAAAAGTACGATGAGTTGGCTGATGAGCAATTGGTCTTTCACGAGGGTTCAATTACATTAAA
>CAMATR010000292.1 GCA_945861175.1 Chitinophaga pinensis
GGGTACGATGTTGGTTCCAAATAGCATTATAAAGTGGGTTGAAATTAATTTGACTAAATCCCCTTGAAAAATGACTCTCTCCGTAATTCAATGGCAACTTATAATTGGTTTCAATGGTATCAGACTTAATTGGTAAATCAACTGTCGATCCGTTGAGTGTTGCTTTCATCGAATAACCAACTTTCGTTATAGAGTCAGTCATTACCTTAGAATACTGATAAATATTTTCTATACTAATTGGTAGAATATCTGTTATTTGGGAAATAGGTAAATCCGAAGATTCAATGAAGTAGCTTGCCCGATATTGATTTGGGGCAGAGAATCCAAATAAAAATTGAACGAAAAGGGGAGCCTCAGTTATTGAAGCAAAATACCTCAATTTTTGAGAATTAGCCATTAGTACTGAAAAATCCCAAGAATACGATGGGCCAGTGGCGGCATAATCATTCCCGTTATCAGTCGCAAGACTTGTTCGGACAGTATCTCCTCCATTGGCAAAATCTGAAGAAACTAAGGTTATTCCTTGAGAAAAAAATACACTCGTTATTGATAGTGAGTAGAATAGTAAAAGTTGTTTCATAGGTTCATTACAATGATTGAATAATTTATCCGCGTAAAATTTATTTATCGACTTCAATTCCGAAATTCATATCGCCCTGGAATGGAACAACTTCACTTGTGCCTGCTCTCCCTAGCAAACAATCAATTTGTGCATTGATTTTATAAACCGGAAATCCTGCTGTGTTTTTGCCAAAATAAGTGATAGAATTAATTGAAATTGAAGACTGTTGATTATCCACATTTTCACTTGAATAATTTATCCCATTTCTCTTGAATTTCAAAATGACAGAATAATCCATATCAATTGTGCTCGAAGTATTTTCAAACACTGAAAAGTCATCTAGGAAATTAGCTTGACCCTGACCGTCAATCAAAGCAGACTTTTCTCGAGTCACTCCATTTTGAAAAAATATCAAGGCCGTAAGAATGTGAGACTGGGGGCCAACAGTATAGTTTAGTGTATTCGACTCAGCAACATTCTCCCCATCTATTTTCCATTCTACATGATCAATAGAATTTCCATCGGTATCAATCCAAGCTGTCAAATGTCCCTTAGAATCGACATGATGTTTTACTTGGGCAACTGCAGATTTTGAATGACCCACAATCATTTCATTGCACAGCATTGACTGATCACCGCAACCAAAAGTAACCTCAGCGCGGATTAAATATTTCCCAGACTGATTAATTTTTAAATTATTTATCCCCTCTAACACTCCATCAACATACCATTTAATCTCCTGAATATTATTATGATTTGGAAACATATATTTAGATAATTCTAAAAGCTCTTCTTGTTCATCTGAATAAAACACCAATTCCTTTCCAAGCAATGCGTTCAAAGAAAGAATTGGCATGTCTAAATGACCATCAAAAAGGGCTAAGCCAATTTCTATATCATTGTTGGCCAGTTTTCCCGAAAACAAACTCACCCCATTTTTCATCTCAGTAAATGTGGATAATGTATACCCATTTTCTCCTGCTGCAATTGAAAGAGATTCTCCATTTATTATTGCATCTACTTTGAAAACTGGTGAACCTTGAACAATTGGATCTTCAACCTTATTCTTTTCACAAGACATGAGCAGCCCAAACACAAATACACTATATAAAATATTTCTAATCATCTGTTCAAACTTGTTCTAATACCAAATTGTATCTGTAAAGGATTGTTGATAGGGGAGCCTTCAAAACGATCTGAACTAATCGGCTGAACAAGCTCAGAACTTACGATCATCCCGATTTGAGTAAATTCATTTATTGAGTAGGAATAATCAAATCCAATTGGCAATGCTAGCTTATTAAACATCGAGACGTCTGAAACCCCTTGACTGAAGGAGAATTGCTCTCCATCAATTGATTGCGCGCGATCAAGCAAAGCAAATAACCTTACTGACGGACTTGCAGAAAACCCAATATTGTGCCGCCCCAATTGTCGAGTCAAACCTACTGATATACCGGAGGATGCTATGGCATGAAAAGAATAAACATTATCGTATGTTGAATAATCAAATCCATAAATTTTAGTCCTTTCTTTTATTTTAAGATCATCGAGTTTGGTCCATTGTAAATTGACTCCTGCACTGATTATGAAATTTCTAAACGATCTATTTAAACCAAATTCCATTGACAAAATACCATTCGTATGGTTACGATCTTCTACTTCCGAATATCCTTGACCAATTCCACCTCTAAGCTGAATATAAATCTTATTTCTAAAAGGTTCTTCAGTAAATAAAACGTCCCTGCTAATTATTTCACCGGAAACAATGGAAGTGCTTAAAGGGTTTGTCTTAATCTCAATTTCTGAGATTTCAGTGGTTGAACTCAGCAATGGAAAGTTATTATTACTAGCTGTTTCAAGAATTTTATTTTCTAATAAAATTGTCAATTGGGGAGACTCTTTATGAACATCTTTAAATCCGGAGACTGCAGACTTGAGATCATTAATTGAACTTTCACCTGTAGTCAAAGATGAAGCACTATTTTTATTTGGTAATGAATGAAAAGAAGTGGTGTTTAACTTTTCCTCTTCAAAACTTATTGATTCAGTTTTACCTATTTTAAAATTAATTAAAGAAAATAAAACCAACATGGCATAGCTCATCACCCAATAAAGTTTTGATTTTCTCTTTCTGAAAACAGGCAACTCACGCTCAATTTCTGTAAAAAAAGAATCTTTGTATCCAACCTTTTTTTGAGCAGCGGCATCACGAAAGAATCCATCAATATCCTCGTCCGACCAGCTCATATGACCATTTTATTCACAGTTTCTAATTTTTCTAATTTTTCGCGAAGTGTTTTTCGAGCCGTGGATAGATGCCATTTCGATGTACCCACAGAAATACTTAATAATTCTCCTATCTCTTTGTGATTATAACCATCAATAACATGCAAGTTAAAGACTTTAGCGCTAACTGGCGGAAGTTCCTCAACCATCTTCATAATAGCTTGGTAACCAAAATTTGAATCTGCTGAATTTACTACCGAATCAACATTCATCTCCAATTCTCTTTCGGTTTCTCTATATTGAAGATGCTCGGAATGTTTTTTATTTCGTCGGTACTCGTCAATCAATGAATTGATCATTATTCTTTTCGACCAAGCATTAAAATTAAAATCACCTTCAATTGTTTCTAGACCTTTGAGAATTTTCATGAATCCCATATTGAGTGCGGCGCGCGCATCATCTTCATTGTGGTTATAGCGATGACATATAGGAATTAACTTCTTAAAACAATGCATATAAAGTGTCTTAATCGCGCCACGATCATCGCGCAAACAAGCTTTAACTATCTCGGCTGTTACATCCAAAATCTTTTCTATTTACCTTATTCTAAAGTTTACTTGCAATTTAGTGGTAAATCTTTAATAACTTGTTTTAAAGTATAAATAAAATTCTATCCGGATCAGCTATCGATCTTTCTGTAACTTTGAACGATTAAAGACCACCAATGGTTGGGTTAACTTATCACGCATGAAACTTTATTTGCT
>CAMATR010000293.1 GCA_945861175.1 Chitinophaga pinensis
TGCATTGGGAGGCCAGTTAGTAGCTGATCAATACGGCGCGTTTAGAAAAACGAATTTTTCCGGAACCTATGCTTTGCATTTGCCTGTTTCAACGAATTTTAATATGTCATTTGGAGCTAAAGTTGGGTTATCCAATAATACATTTTTGCAAGAAAAGGCAGTTGTATTAAATCCAAATGATCCCTATTCTGCTTATGCGGGTGGAGATGCTGAATATGATCAGTTTATAAGCAATCAATCTAGCAAAATGATTTTGGACTTAGGAGCTGGATTATACGTGTATTCTAAAAAAATATTCTTTGGAATTGCAGCTGATAATCTATCAAGAGATTTTGTTGAGTTTGGCACAGGGACAGCAAATTTTAATACTCAAATGCATTTCAATGCTACCGCAGGGGTTAAATTGAACGTAAATGAAAATTTAACCATCACACCAGCTGTCTTGGCAAAATATATGAATCCTGCCCCGCCGTCAATCGAAGGTTCTGTTGTTCTCGAATACAAGGAATGGTTATGGGGAGGTTTATCATACCGGCATACTGACGCAGTTGTAGCGATGGTTGGACTAAATGTTAGCAACAAGTTCAAGTTTGGCTATTCCTACGATTATTCAATTTCTAGATTTAACCAAGTTAGTTCAGGAGGACATGAAATAGTTCTTGGACTAATGCTCGGAAGATAATTCAAATCACACATTACATTAAGCTAAAATTCTATGAACAAACTTTTATTTGCAATACTTGCATTGGGATTAACTTCTAAAGTTTCTGCACAGATTTGGGATTTTGACGGGGTAAAAAAATTGCCAGGTTCAGTAAATACAGATCTTGAGGAAAGTATTCCAGTTTTATCAAAAGACAACACGAATCTATATTTTATTCGATCATTCGATGAAAATAACAAAGGTGGTAAATTAGATCAAGATATTTGGGTAAGTAGCCGACAAACGGATGGTTCCTATTCAAATTGCGAAAATTTAGGTAGTCTAAATACCAAATATAATAATGGAATTGTTGCAATAAGTCAAGACGGGAATTCATTGTATCTTTTAGATACTTACGAGGGTAAAAAAGACCTAGTTAAGGGTATTGCTATTTCTAAGAAAAAAGGTGATAGTTGGGAGTCTCCTGTTAGAATCGATATTCCAACTTTGGATATTGAGGGAGATTACTATGGTTTTCACATGAGTACAGACGAGTCAACCTTGTTAATTTCTTATAAAGGTCCCGGAGCAATAGGTGAAGAAGATTTGTACGTTAGTATTAAATCTATCTCTGGTTGGTCTGCTCCCATCAATCTTGGGGCAGAAATCAATACCATAAACTTCGAAATGTCACCTTTCTTATCTTCCAATAAGGATACGCTTTATTTTTCGTCCAATGGCCATGGAGGTCAAGGGGATGCAGATATTTTTTATGCAGTTAGAAAGGATACTTCGTCTTGGACTAGTTGGAATAAACCAGTGAATCTTGGGCCAAAAATTAATTCTCCGAAATTTGATGCCTGTTTCTCTTACAATGGAAACTCAGTCTATTGGGCAAGTAACAAAGAAGCTGAATTAAGCGATATTTACACAGCAATGTTCATTTATCCACCAAATCTTGTTGCATCCTGCTCTGCTATTGATGCAACAAAATTCGAAGGTTCAGATGGTTCAATAGTGGCAACAATAGATGGGGGTGCTCCTCCTTATAACTACTCATGGTCTAATGGTGCAATGGATAAAGACTTGATAAATTTAGTGAAAGGAGAATATTCGCTGACAATCACAGATTCACGAGGAAAAACGATTACAACATCTTGTACTGTTAACGAACCAGCGCCACTTGAATTGCCTGTAATTACTGCAACAACTTATAAAAATGTTGAGTTCATGCATTATTTTGATTACAATAAAAACAAATTATCTGTAGACAAAGGCACCCTCAAAAAATTTGTAAAATCTGTTGAAGATCAATTAAATGCAGGTCGTCCAACCATTACAATTAATGTATACTCTTCTGCTTCAAAGGTTCCAACAAAAACATATGAAACAAATGAAAAATTAACTCAAATCCGTGCTGAAAACATGAAGTATGATTTGTCTACTTATTTTGAAAGTAAAGATGATTTCAAAGGAAAAGTAAATGTTGTTATTGTGTCAGCAATTGTTGATGGACCTGATTATGTTGAAGATGCTAAATCAGTTAAAAAATATCGTCCTTATCAATTTGTTGGATTAAAAACTGAATAAATTAAAATTTCTGAATAGAAAAAGGGGCTAGTGATTTCACTAGCCCCTTTTTTATTATTCAACAAAGGTTTTTTAGAATATTTCGTTTGTAGCGAAATGAAATTTTCCTTCAATTTCTGCATTTTCGTCTGAATCTGAGCCATGAACGGCATTTCGACCTTTTGATTCAGCATAGTATTTTCTTATTGTTCCTTCTGCTGCGTCTGCTGGATCAGTCGCACCAATTAATGTACGGAAATCAGCAACTGCATTTTCTTTTTGTAAGATTGCAGCAACGATAGGTCCAGAAGTCATATATTCCACTAATTCACCGTAGAATGGTCTTTCAGCATGAACCTCATAAAACTTCTGAGCTTGATCAGTTGTAAGTTTTGTATATTTCATTGCTTTAATTTCAAATCCTGCTGCGTTAATCATATCTAGGATTTTTCCGATGTGACCATTTTCGATCGCATCAGGCTTTAACATTGTAAATGTTCTATTCGTTGCCATTTTTTATTTTTTTTGTATCAATTTTGGCGCAAATATAATCATATTCCTAAATCATTTATTGAAGTTGTCGAGTCGGTGAGTTTTCAATTCACACTTTAGTTTGTTTAATCGGCAGTAAATTATTAAATCGTAGTTTCTATTAACTTTTACTTAGTTTTGCCAGGAGATGGAAGATTTGTATGCATTCTTCAGAGGAATAGATCCAGTTGTCGCTGCTTTAGTTGCTACAACATTCACTTGGCTCGTTACTGCAGCAGGTGCTTCCTTGGTTTTCTTTTTTAAGACCATGCATAGAGGGGTACTTGATGGAATGCTAGGTTTTACAGGAGGAGTAATGGTAGCTGCTAGTTTTTGGTCATTATTGAACCCTTCTATTGAAATGTCAGAAAAAATGTACCCAACTATGCCTTGGATGCCCGCGGCAGTTGGTTTTTTTACTGGGGCAATATTTTTATTTTTTCTAGACAAGAAATTGCCGCATTTGCATATTAATTTCTCTGACAATGAAACTGAAGGTGTAAAAACGCAATTGCACAAGAGTGTATTACTTGTTTTGGCAATAACTCTTCACAACATACCAGAAGGTTTGGCTGTAGGGGTTTTGTTTGGGGCAGCAGCTACGGGTATGGATGGTGCTACAATTTCAGGAGCTGTTGCTTTGGCTATTGGGATTGGGATTCAAAATTTCCCGGAAGGATTTGCTGTTGCAATGCCATTAAGAAGGGCAGGGGTATCGCGTTGGAAGAGTTTTTGGTATGGACAACTTTCTGCAATTGTTGAACCTATTGCTGGAG
>CAMATR010000294.1 GCA_945861175.1 Chitinophaga pinensis
TTTACGACTATGAAAAACAAGGTATTCAAGTCGTCCCAAGCGCAAAAGCAGCAAATTTCACTATGAATAGAAAGGCTATTCGAGATTTGGCAGCGATTGAAGTAGGAGTGAGGACTGCCCCTTATAAATATGCCACATCATTAGAAGAATTGAGGGCTGGGGTTTCCTTTGCAGGAATTCCATGCGTTGTAAAACCATTAATGTCTTCAAGTGGAAAAGGGCAATCAGTCATTAAATCTGAGGCTGATATTGAGAATGCATGGGATTATGCGATGGACGGGTCCCGAGGCGATTTGAAAGAGGTAATTGTAGAAGGTTTTATTGACTTTGATTATGAAATCACATTACTCACGGTCACGCAGCAAAATGGAAAAACTTTATTTTGTCCGCCAATTGGTCATCGTCAGGAGCGCGGAGATTATCAAGAAAGTTGGCAGCCAATGCCGATGGATGCTAAACATTTAGCAGAAGCCCAAGACATGGCATCGCGGGTTACAAAAGCTTTAGGTGGGAATGGAATTTGGGGTGTAGAATTTTTCATCACGAAAGAGGGTGCATGTTTCTCTGAGCTTTCACCGCGACCTCACGATACGGGAATGGTTACTTTAGCCGGCACACAAAATTTATCTGAATTCGAATTACATGTCCGAGCTATTCTTGGTATTCCTATAGCAGAAGTTAAACTGGAGCGTAATGGCGCGAGTGCAGTTATTTTGGCGATGACTGAAAGTAATGAACAACCAGTTTTTACGGGTTTAGACAAAGCAGCGAGTTGTTTAAATACGGACTTTAAAATATTTGGTAAACCGACAACTCGACCCTACAGAAGAATGGCGGTTGCATTAGCATATGGGCAAGAAGAGGTTACAAGTTTAGTAGATAAAGCTAAAGAAGTAGCAGCTTATATTTCTGTGAAATAGCCTTGTACATTCAAGCTGATCAAAAAGAAGTTGGACCCTTACGAGTCTAGTTATTTTGATAGAATATCACTTTAATAAGCCCAGTGCAATTTTCATTCGAATAACTCGCTTAGCTGAGTCATCAACTTTTGTTTTGAAAGCGGGATCTGATTTATACTTTTTCAAAATATCCGAATGCGCTTTTTTAGCATCAATGGGCATAAGAATAATATCGCACCCCGCACTCACAGCCTTAACTTCACATTGAGGAATACTTGCTACTCCTCCCATATTCATTGCATCTGTTACAACCAGACCTCTAAATCCATATTCTTCACGCAATAATTTTGTTACAATTGTTTCAGATGTTGTTGCGGGCATTCCCTTCGTGTCGTATTTAGGATTGTTGATTACACCAATATGCGCAACCATAATTGATAAAATTCCATTTTCAATCAACTTTGGATAATTTCCAATTTCTTTTAATTCACCATCAATCATTTGAAGTGATTTATGTGTGTCACCAGAAACCAACCCATGACCAGGAAAGTGCTTGGCAGTTGCAGCAATATTGTACGATTGAGTTGTTTGAATGAAGGCGTCAGACCATGGAATAAGATTCTCCGGATTTGCACCGAATCCTCTATACCCAACAGTTTGATTAGGAGACATGTCAACCACCGGAGCGAAATTGTAGTTTATTCCAATCGCATTCAATTCTTTAGCTATCAATTCTGCGCATTGTTTCACTTCTTCCACCGATTTGATTTCATTCGCTTTCTTTACCGTTACTGCATCCGCAATTTTTCTGTTGAATAAAGATGGCTCAGCATCCGCGCTGTATAGGAATGGAAGGTTGCCAATAGTGTCATTCATTGTTTCATATTTCTTGATCCAATTAGTGAATTCTGTTTTTGTACCATTGAGCATCAATACGCCACCAATGATGCGTTGCTTTATATGTGCTTGAATTGTCGCATCCGTTTGACCTAATCTTCCAACAGCAGGCATAATCAATTGCGCAACAATTGCGGTATCATCGAGTGTTGTAAAAACTTTTTCAACCGCAGCGTCCAGATCTTTGTTCTCTTTTAGAAAATCAGCGAGAACAAATGCTACTTCAACTTTCGGTTGTTCGCGTTTAATTGGAGTTGCTGTTTTCTCATTGCTTTGATCTTGCGCGCACCCTTGAAAAAGGATTGCTAGAACGGAAAGTACGAGTACTATTTTATGCATATAATTTTCTTTAGAAAGACAAAAGTAAGTGATTTCAAAAGTCTTCATCATTATCAATTCTAATTTATTGCATATCGGGCTGTCAATAACTGTGCCTTTTGTAGTGATTCATGAATTCGTACACTGCCTTTTCATCTTATTCTGTGCAGATTTTTGAATAGACACATTATTCTTCAAAACATCAGCATTACTAACTCTAAATTTGATCAAATTATAATTTATGCACCACTTTAAAATAGCAATTTTGCTAGTAGTTTTAATTGTTAGATCTTTCAATAGTTTTAGTCAAGAAATTAACTCCGCCAACGATGTTTCCCAATATCTTATTCATAGTTACGGTCCAGAAATAGCCGAGTCTATGATCTTGAGACTGAATGATTTTGAACTTACATCATCGAAAAAAGTATTAATGGACTTTGTTTACGAGGAAAGGAAGTTAAATTGGCAAAATAAGGCAGCCACTGCAAACGATGAAACATTGAAAATTCAATTTGAAAATAGATTGAATTTGTTTATTCCCTTTTCAGCTGTTTCAAATCAAATTATTGGCAAACCATGAAGAAAGTTTTTTTGATTGTCTTTCTGATGTTCATCACTCGAAGTCTTTTTAGTCAGTTCAGCTGCGCAACGGCCGTATCAATAGCTTCAGGTTATTCTACTGCAACTAATATCACAACTCCAGGAACGAACGGTTTACAAGATTGGGTGACCGCTGCAAATGTTTCTTGCGGAACTGCAACAACTTCCTATGGTGGTTTTGTTAATTCTGATGTATATTTATTCAAGTATACAACGGGTTCAGCTAGCGGTGAGTCCTTCTATTTTACGATTTCGTATAATGAAGCTGTTGACGGACCGCATTCAATTGGCGTATGGGATAATTGCAGTGGAACAGTACTTTCAGGCTGCAAATCATCTACTTACAGGTTCAATGATGTGGTTGGAGTGTGTTTACAAAATTTATCCGCAAATACTACTTATTACATTGGTGTTTCAAAAGAATGGGCTTCACTAGATGGTGAAAAATTGAAATTTAAAGTCTTAGATTTCACTGTAGAGTTGTCCAATACGCAACCCAATGATAATTGCATCAGTGCTCCCACAATTGGATTAAGTAATTCTTTTACGGGTTCTACTCGTTGTAATTATACTGCTTCTGCTGGTAGCCCCAATGTTTGCGGTATGAGCATTGAAAATGATTCATGGGTGAAGTTTATTCCTTCCGCTACGACTGTTACAATTAATTACAATGTTTCAGGATGTACAAATAATTCAGGGGTACAATTAAGTGTTTTTGCGGGGAATTGCTCAGCTTTAACGCTCGTTTCTGGCACGTGTTTGAATTATGCAGCAAACA
>CAMATR010000295.1 GCA_945861175.1 Chitinophaga pinensis
TGGTAAATGCGTTATTTGTTGGTTGTGCATCCGTGTTGTTAGCCTCAATATAATTTTTCAAGTCTTCCCTTTTTTCTTTAGGCATCAAACTCAATAGTTCATAAGGCGTCAATTCTTCAGCAAACGTTCTATCTGGAATGGCTTGATTAGTTGACATCGCCATTATGCTTTCGGATAACCAAAGACCTCGAATAGCATCCCAATCTTTTAGCTCGATCAAAATATTATCAGTAACACTTGGTTTATCGGTTGAAGGAATGACCATGGTTTCTTGTGAAAACGATTCTTGAAGTATTCCTAGGAAAAAAAACAAAATTATTATTTTCATTTTTTTGATGTTAAAAGTTGGATTTATAGCTTTTTTATGCTGTTTTTAAAGTTTGAGGTTCTTTTTTTTCGTTAAATTTCTTCCGCATTATCATTAAACTTATAACCGACTCCCTTAACAGTAGAAATCATATGATCACCAATTTTCTCTCGGATTTTTCGAATGTGTACATCAATTGTGCGGTCGCCTACAATGATATCTGATCCCCAAACGCTATTTAGAATAAACTCTCGCTTAAAAACAGCATTCGGTTTGGAAGCCAATAGTGCCAATAATTCAAATTCTTTTCGCGGAAAATGAATTTCCACATTGTTTTTTAAAATCAGGTAACGTTCTCGATCTACCGCAAAATTAATAAGATCTACTTTTTGCTCATTTTTAAAGTTACGCCGTAATAAGGCATTTATACGACTTAATAATACTTTTGGTTTAATCGGTTTGGTTACGTAATCATCGCCACCCGATTCTAAGCCTGCTATTTGACTGTAATCCTCGCCGCGAGCTGTTAGGAAACAAATGATAATATGTTGAGTCTTTGGGTCGGCCTTTATTCGTTCACAAAATTCAATACCATCCATCTGGGGCATCATTACATCTAAAACAATTAAATTGGGAACGGATATTCCAATCTGAGTAAAGGCTGCCAAACCATTTTCAGCGCTGCTTACTTCATGTCCTTCTCGTTTGAGAATATACATGAGTAAATCTCTTATGTCTTCTTCGTCATCGACGATTAATATCTTTGCCATAACTAGTACGAAATTACGAAGTTTTTGTATTAAAATTAAAAATAGAAAAAAGATAACTAAGTAGATTTTTTCACAGCATCATTTGGTCAAGCTTATTTATGATTAAATTAGTTACTTTTATTAATCAATATTAGCTTAGATTAATTTCAAACTAATTGCTTCACGAGTTGGCGGAGTATAAAAAAGTTATTAAAAATGGACATAAATATACTCTTAGCAGAAGACGACTTCAGTTTGGGTTTTGTTATTGTAGACCAACTAAAATTAGATGGTTATAAGGTAACTCTTGCTACAGACGGAACAGATGCATTAAAGCGGTTTAATGAAAAGCAATTTCATCTCTGCATATTTGATGTGATGATGCCAAAGAAAGATGGCTTTACCTTGGCAAAAGATATTCGAAATATTAATAGCGATATTCCAATTTTGTTTTTAACAGCTAAAGCAATGACGGAGGATAAACTTCAAGGCTTTAATTCTGGCGGTGATGATTATTTAACCAAGCCCTTTAGCGTCGAAGAATTGCAATTGCGCATAAAAGCTCTTTTACGTCGGGTAAATATTAAAGTTGATAAACCGGAGGATAAAATAATCTCAATTGGTCATTTTCTTTTCGACACCGAAAATATTTGTTTAACCATTAATAATACAACCAAAACCTTAACCAAAAAAGAAGCTCAAATCTTAAAATTACTTTTTAAATTTAATGGACAAGTATTGCCAAGGGAGGTAATATTGAATGCCGTATGGGGTCAAGATGATTATTTTGTTGGGAGAAGTTTAGATGTATTTATCACTAAACTGAGGAAATATTTGAGGGATGATGATCGGATTGTCTTATCGAATATTCATGGGGTAGGGTTTAAATTAGAAGTTAAGAAATGAATTCTTACATTTTACATCTTGAAACCGCTACGAAGGTTTGTTCTGTCGCTTTGTCATTAAACGGTGTGCAAATTGCTTGTAAGGAATCTACAAGTGATGAATACATTCACGGCGAACAGTTAACTAACTTCGTATCGAATGTGCTTTTAATGGCCAAAATAAGCATCAAAAATTTATCCGCTGTATCCGTTTCTTCTGGTCCAGGTTCATATACAGGATTAAGAATAGGGGCTTCGACCGCAAAAGGTTTGTGTTTTGGACTTTCGATACCACTCATTGCTGTACCATCGCTTATTTCATTGATTTCAATAGCAGAAAAAAAGTATCCGAGGATTACGATTTGCGCATTATTTGATGCACGCCGGATGGAGGTGTTTAGCCAAATAATCGATAAAAACAAGGATGAATTAAAAATAGTGGGTCCAGAAATAATCGATGCGGATACTTATTCTCAGTTCGATCCTTTTCTTGCGGTTGGCGATGGAACTCAAAAGGTCAAAGAATTGTGGGCACATAGACACATTCAATTTGACGATTTATTACAGCCCTCTGCAATAGGTCAAATTGATATAGCGTATAAAAAATATATTTTAAAAGAATTTGAAGACGTTGCTTATTTTGTGCCGGATTATGGAAAAGAATTTTATACTAATTGATTAAAATCAACTCTTTTTTTTATTTTAAATGGATCGGTTTTAACTACCGTCTTTTGAGATTAACTGAAATCGCATAAGATAACTTGTTAAACGTTTATTGAATGATTTTGATAAGCTAAAAAAATGCTACTATTCATGCCTATCATAGTTCCAGTTGTTTTTTCTTGATAAGCTAATAGCAAAGAGTATCTTTGTTTGTTCCGCACTGAAAAACAGATAGTCAAAAAAAATCCCTGCTAATTATATTGTTATCAGCTAATGTATATTAACTTTGTTGAAAGTTGCAGAAAATGACAGATCAAATTCAAAATAGCATTTCTCTTTTGCGATCTAAGTTTATGGGAATCCATCAAAACTTAAGCATGGCTAAAAAAGAAATTGATGCTTTGAATT
Source organism: Chitinophaga pinensis (assembly GCA_945861175.1). GTDB lineage: Bacteria > Bacteroidota > Bacteroidia > Flavobacteriales_D > Crocinitomicaceae > M0103. Next base: position 3,012 of record CAMATR010000295.1, read on the forward strand.
TGGAAATAAAACAACTTCAATCGGATTTATTTGAGTCGAAAGACCGGAATGAATTGTTGGAAGTAAAGTTGCAAAAAGCAACATCTGACATGAAAGCAACCAATAAACAAGTTGATAACGGTTCGGCGCTATCTCAAGGGAGAAGCAATGAACAAATTGACGAATTGGTTAAGGAAATAGAAAATTGTATAGCAGCGCTAAAAAAATAAGAAATGGGTAAAATTTCTTTAAAAGTGGAAATAGCTGGACGTACTTATCCACTCACGGTTCAAGAAGGTGAGGAGAAAAAAGTACTGAATGCCGCAGAAGATATTAATAAGGCAATAAGTCTCCTAAAATCGAATTACGCAGTAAGTGATTCGCAAGATTTATTGGCAATGTCTTCCCTTCAATTTATGTTGAAAGGGGCTTCCAACAAAATTGAAAAGGAAATTTTACCAGCTGATTA
>CAMATR010000296.1 GCA_945861175.1 Chitinophaga pinensis
CATGTAACTATTGCTATCCTCCCAATTTAAAGGGAATTTATACTCATTGAATTGCGCAATACCAATTACTTCTGCTGCGGTACCGCAGAAAAAAGCTGCATCGGCTGTATAAATTTCTTCAGGTTTAAAAAAGCGTTCTTCGACTTCTACATCTAATTCCTTTGCTATTTCAAAAACAGTTGCCCGCGTTATTCCCGAAAGGATGTTTCCCAAAGGGGCTGTGAACAATTTTCCATCTTTTTCATAAAAGAAATTTGCACCTGGACCTTCGGCAACAAATCCATTAATATCCGTCAGCAACGCTTCATCAAAGCCTTTTTGTTTCGCTTCAGTTGTAGCCAGAATGCTATTCGTGTAATGCCCAACAACTTTTGCCTGCACGTGACATGCTTTCGGATTTGGTCGCTGGTATGATGATAACATCACTTTCAACATATTATCACCAAGGTATTTACCCCATTCCCAGACCATTATCACAATATACACATCCGTTGTTGGAGTGAGTGACATATTTTCACCTAAGTATACCAGCGGACGAATGTATGCATCCTTCATTCCATTTTTTTCAAGTAACTGATAGGTAATATTTTCCAATTCCTCAGAAGAATATTTCAAATCAATGTGCATCATTTGAGCAGAATAATGCAAACGATCGTAATGTTCCTTTGCTTTAAATATTCTCGTTCCATCGGGTGTGTCATAAGATCTAATACCTTCAAACACACCATTTCCATAATGCATGGTTTGATTGTACAACCCTACATTTGCTTCTTTTGCTTTCACAAATTCGCCGTTTAGAAAAACGACTGTTTCATCCGTATAATACATAACATCACAAATTTACATAAATAAAAAAAGGCCCTTCTCTGTGAGAAAGGCCTTTTTTATAAAACAGACAGCATCTCACCCCTTCGGAATGTTTTGAATGACTTGAATAATGACCATCTGTTTCATAACCTAAACCTAAATCTTAACCTAAACCTTACTAAACTATTGCTTTCTTATCATGAACTTTTCTGTGATAGCTTCGGATGAATCCGAAAGCTTCAAAAAGTACATTCCGTTGGAGAAAGACGACCTTAAATGTATTTGAGTTCTACTGACAGCTGAATCAAACTGCAGCGACTGAGTCTCTATTAATTGACCTATTGAATTATAGATCTCTATGTTCATTGTTCTATGAGATTGAAAAGGATAATCAATTGTAATATATTGTCCGCTCTGATCAACAAAGACAAACATTCCATTACCGTCTTCCAAACACTTATTGTTATCCACTGAAATTGTTTTCAAAATTTGAGAATCACCATTTACATCAGTTTGAGATAAGCGATAGTAATTCACATCGCGCAAAGGCATTATATCCTGGAAATCATAATTCGTCAACGAAGTAGTTGTTTGACTTCCTTGAATAGTTGCTAATTCAGAGAACAACCCATCATTCCCAGCGCGTTCAATGGTGAAGTAAGCATTGTTGTGTTCCGAAGCTGTCGACCAATGCAATGCATTTGACCCGAATTGGCAAGCACCTGAAAAATCGAGAAATTCAACTGGGAGAACAATTCCATAACAACTTCCCTGTAATGTTGGGTAGGAAGTTACCGGAGACGAAGTCGGAGCTAGTGTATTGCCAGTAGCGTCAAAAGTTCCTGATTTAGTTGGATTTCCGGAGGTAGTCAACTTAAATGTACCCGAATTATTAACGATTCCTGTTGTTGAAGAAACAAAAGTTGTATTCGTCACAGTTACATTACCACCTCTATTATATGCATCATTTCCATTTCCAGAATTCGCAGAATTTGAAGAAAATGAACAAGTGTTAATTTGCAATATACAAGAGATCGTTCCAGATCCAAAAGAGATATTCGTTGCTATTGCACCTCCTCTTCCTGAGCCTCCTAAAGCTGAATTACTTACAAATTGACAATTACTTAAAGTAACATTTGCATATCTCCCAAGTAAGACTGCACCACCATATGCAGGCCCACTTGAGTATGAAGTTGTATTATTGGAAAATCTACTCCCAGACACGTTAAGCGTTGCGCCCCCATCGATATAAATTGCTGCTCCGCCAGTTCCAGACGAATTCGTGTTGTCCGAAAAAATAGAATTTGTGACATTAACTGTCGATGAACTACCAACAACATATAAACCGGAACCACCTTGAAAGTCTTTGTTGTTTTTAGAAAATGAATAGTTATTAAAAGATACGGTATTACCACTCCCTTCGACGTTAACACCGCCTCCAGCAACTGATGTTGTTGTATTACAGTTCGATCCACCACCATTAAATGTAACTGATGCAGACGGGCCAGTTATGACGATAGTAGAAGAACCTCCACCTGCCTTATTGTTATCAGTTAACACATTATTTAAAACTATACCTGTTACCGCAGTGATTTGAATTGCACTCCCCGCTGAAACACGATTGTAACCTTTAACCAGACAACCGTCAATAGTAATATTGTTAGCGGTAATATTTATGAAATTATTGGCATCTGCACTCGCACTGGCATTATCAAAAATTGTTTTAGCGGGTCCAGCACCAGAAATTCTTATTCCTGCTTTGTTAAGAATTAAATTCACATCATTGTAAGTTCCAGCATCTATGTAAATCCTATCTCCGGAAGTTAAAGATGCAGAATATGTTGAAAGCACATTTGCCAAAGTAGCTTTAGGTGTTGATGGAGAAGTTCCATTGTTTGCATTGTTCCCTATAGCTGAGCAATAGACATCCCCAACTGTAGTGTTGTTATTTACATAGTAATTCGTAGCCAAGACCTCTAACGATGAGAAAGTCAGCATCAACAACGAAAACCCTATTTTAAATAAATTTGACATAATCAGAATGCAATAGTATGGTTTCACAAAAAACGTATTTCTACGCGGTCGATTAAGGTGAAGCAAACATACAAGGTTGTATGAGGAAAGAAAAATAACTTATGTAATCAGTTATGCCTTGACGTGAACCGAGGGGCAACTGGTGGTGAATGGTTAACCGCTGGCTGCAAACGGTTATTTTAAGCACGTTTTATTTTACACGAGGCAAAGTGCTAATATCGAAAGCTCTTGAAACAGGAATTAATTCTTCAAAGAATCTCAATTGAATTCGATACGCTTGCGAGCGACCTTTTATATCTGACAAGTAATCAACATTGATCAAGTATGACTTATGCACCCTTGCAAATTCAACTCCCTCGGAATGCAAAATTTCCTCAATCTTCTTAAGGGAAATGCGTTCCATTGATTTCTTAAGTTTCTCTTCCTCATTAAGGTAATGAGTAATAACGTAGTTATCGTTAGCTTCATAACAGATGATTTTTTTCACAGGTACCTCGAGAAGAATTTTCCCATTTTCACTTTCAAGATGAAAAACTTTTTCCTGCTCTCCTTCGCTCTCTTCAGCACGATGGACTGTAGCTTTCACCATCTCTGTTATTTTAACATCGGCA
>CAMATR010000297.1 GCA_945861175.1 Chitinophaga pinensis
CACGCGTTTTATTTGACAAGCGAATTATTTCTTTGGATTTAGCATCGCTAGTTGCAGGAACAAAATATCGTGGACAGTTTGAGGAGCGCATGAAGGCCGTGATGCAGGAAATTGAAAAGAATCCAGATGTTATTTTGTTCATTGATGAAATTCACACAATCATTGGAGCAGGGGGGGCAAGTGGTTCTTTGGATGCATCGAATATGTTTAAGCCAGCTTTGGCTCGAGGAGAGATGCAAGCAATAGGTGCTACAACTTTGGATGAGTACCGTCAATATATTGAAAAGGATGGAGCCTTAGCAAGAAGATTTCAAAAGGTGCTCATTGAACCGACATCAATTGATGAGACAATACAAATTTTAAATAACATCAAGGAACGTTATGAAGATCATCATTCAGTAACATTTACCGATGAGGCATTAATGGCATGTGTGAAACTTACTGAGCGTTACATTACAGATCGACACTTACCGGATAAGGCAATTGATGCAATGGATGAAGTAGGTTCTCGAGTTCACATGACGAACATCAATGTCCCTAAAGATATCTTGGAAATAGAAGGTCTAATTGAAGGCTTGAAGGATCAAAAAAACGAGGTGATTAAGTCGCAACAATATGAAAAAGCTGCCGAATTAAGAGATTCAGAAAGAAAACTTCAAGAACAATTGGAAGTAGCAAAGCATAAATGGGAGCAAGAATCAAAAAACAGTCGTGTTGGCGTAACCGAAGAGCATGTCGCAGAGGTTGTTTCAATGATGTGCGGTATTCCTGTAACACGTGTTTCTCAATCAGAAACAGGTAAGTTGGTCAATATGGCTGAAGAACTTCGTGGCAAAATAATTGGTCAAGACGAGGCTGTTTCTAAAGTTGTTAAAGCAATACAGCGTAATCGAGCCGGATTGAAAGATCCTAATAAACCAATTGGATCATTCTTTTTCTTAGGACCAACAGGTGTTGGTAAAACACAGTTAGCAAAAGTTTTAGCTAAATACTTATTTGATTCAGACGCGGCATTGATTAGAATTGACATGTCCGAATACATGGAGAAATTTTCAATTTCTAGATTGGTCGGAGCGCCTCCAGGATATGTTGGTTATGAAGAGGGTGGTCAGTTAACTGAGAAAGTGAGAAGAAAACCCTATTCAATTATATTATTAGATGAAATTGAAAAGGCACATCCAGATGTTTTTAATCTATTACTTCAAGTATTGGATGATGGTCACATGACGGATGGATTAGGACGTAAAATAGATTTCAAGAATACAATTCTAATAATGACTTCAAATATCGGAGCTAGACAGTTGGCAGATTTTGGAACTGGAGTGGGATTTGGAACAAAAGCGAAAGAAGAATCGAGAGATGAGAATGCTAAGTCTGTTATACAGAACGCACTTCGTAAGGCTTTTTCGCCAGAGTTTTTGAACCGTATTGATGATATGATTCTTTTCAAAACATTACTAAGAGAAAGCATTCACAAGATTATTGATTTGGAGTTAGAAAAACTGTATGGTCGAATCAATGATTTAGGATACAATATCGAAATGACTGACAAAGCGAAAGATTTTATTGTAGAGCATGGTTATGATGAGAAATTTGGCGCTCGTCCATTAAAAAGAGCTATTCAAAAGTTCATTGAAGATCCTCTTGCTGAAGAGATCATCAGAGCAAATTTGCAAGAAGGTGATAAAATCAAAATGGATATAGAGGATGGATTGGAAGAGCTCAATATCAAAATTGAAAAAGGTAAAGCGAAAGCTAAAACGAAGGAATAAAGAAAAGGTCACGAAAGTGACCTTTTCTTTATATAGTACTTTTTCTTCCAGAAATTTATAACTCGCACTAGCAAGATCAATGCGGGTACTTCGACAAGTGGTCCAATTACTCCTGCAAATGCTTGATCTGAGTTTACCCCGAAAACACCAATAGATACTGCTATGGCTAATTCGAAGTTGTTTCCGGCCGCAGTAAATGAAAGTGCTGCATTATCTCGATAGTCCGCACCGAAATACTTGGCAACGAAGAACATTAGGGTAAACATTATTCCAAAATAAAAAATAAGGGGTAAGCCTACTTTCAGCACATCTAGTGGAAGAGAGACAATCATTTGACCTTTAAGGCAGAACATCAAAACAATTGTAGATAATAAAGCAATCAAAGTAATAGGGGAGATTGCAGGAATAAAATGGCTATTCAGCCAAACTTCTCCTTTCGTTTTCAAAATCACCCATCTACTTAATATGGCCAGTGCAAAAGGGATTCCTAAATAAACACCAACTGTTTGAGCTATATGTGCAATAGAGACATCAATTGACAAGCCATTGATTCCAAACAAAGGCAAGACGATTTCTAAATAGAAATAGGCATAGAGACTAAAAAAAGCTATTTGAAGGAGGCTATTTATTCCGATTAAACCAGCAGTTAATTCTCGATTTCCCTCAGCTAATTCACTCCAAACAATTACCATCGCGATACAAGGGGCAATTCCGATTATGATTAAACCCGTTAGATAACCCAGGTGATTTGAAAGAAATAGGACAGCAAGTGCGCACATTAATAGTGGTCCTATTATCCAAGTAATTATAAATGAAAGCAATAATATTTTTGGCTTGGCAAAAACAGCAGGTATTTTCTTGAAATCAACTTTTACGAGAGGGGGGTACATCATAAGAATTAATCCAATTGCAAGAGGAATATTTGTCGTTCCATCTGAAAGATTGTCAATTATAGCTGAAACAGATGGAAACAAATAGCCAATTCCAATGCCTATGACCATTGCTAAGAAAATCCAAACTGTTAAAAAGCGATCTAAAAATTTAAGTCTTTTTTTCATATGTAAATAATTTGTCTTTTAAAGGTCATATGGAATACGCCATGTATTTTCATTTGTGCTTGCGCGAAGTGTTTGCATGGCTATTTCATATTATGAAGTTCGAATATTTGAAAATATATAAAGATTTTCTCGCGCTATTTGCAATGATCGTTCGATGTATTTTTCATTCTGCTCTTCGGTGCCATCAAATACTTTAGGGTCTTCATAAGTAGTGCTCACCCGCAGTTCTGCACCCGGAACAAATGGGCAATTTTGTTCGGCTTCAGAGCATGTCATAATTGCAGCGAAATTTTTAGCAGGTAATGATGGATGGTCAATTGTTTTTGAAAAACCCACTAATGGTTCTTTGGTTGTATCAAATTCAATACTGTAAAATGGATTGTTTTCTTGATTGTCTGATTGAATGACGAATCCAATAATTTGCAATGCTCTGACTGTATTGGGGTGCATTGCTGTTGCTTCTGTGCCTGCGCTATGTGTTTCGACTTTCGCAATTTTATAAAATTCTGAAGCGACTTTTCCCCAGACTTGACCAAAATGGCTGCGTCTCGAATTGTGAGTGCAGACATAGACAAGTTTTATTTCTTCCCCTTTGATCGTTTTTTGTTGGATATACTTA